>JAHFHB010000025.1:10285-12892 GCA_023247135.1 Candidatus Omnitrophota bacterium | reverse complement strand
CGGGTGCATACTGCCCTGGTTCACAGCGAGAATGCCGCCCATCTTGAGCTCTTCGAGTTCCTTCTGCTCAATCAACCGGCAGCTGAATCCTTTTTTTTCGGCAAGTTTCTCGGCGGTTTCAGCCATTTTTTCTGCCGTCATAATGTTGGCCGGTTCATTAATCACATCGCGCGCAGTCAGCGTGCCGCTAGCGATGAGCGTGCCCCAGGCCACGGCCTTTTTTAGCGCCTCGAGCTGATTCTTGACATAAGCCAGTTCGAGCGTTTCCAGCTCAACTTTGTCGCTCTCTTTGCCCGGAGTTTTGTATTTATCAAAGGCGTAGCTTGTGAGGCGCGCATTTTCGGCCAGAATTTCAGCCGCATCGTTCAGCGAAACCTCGCCCGCAGAAAAACTATCCAGCAGCACACGCACGTGTTTGGCGCGACGGCACTTGGCCATTTGAATGATGGTTCCGGTCGTTTTACGCATGCAAAGCCGTTTGTGGTTGGCCTTTTTGCCGAGTCCAAGCACCACGGCTTCCCGCGCCGTCCGGATATCCTCGCCATAAACTGAAACCGTTTCCCCGAATTTTCCGGTAAACCGTTTGTTTTTTAGCGCGGCCGTTACCGCAGAAGCAAAGCGCGGCTCCAAACCTGCCGCTTCTTTTAATAAAGACGCGTCTTCAAAAAAACCAATCACCAAAAGATCGGCGCGTTCCTGTTTCTTGGCCGCAGAAGTTAACGTGACTTTCATGGGGGCTCCTTTCAAAAAATGTGAACAAAAAACAGATCGTCTTAAATTTTATACCTTTTGTCATCCCCGCATGGTTTTAAGCGGGAATCCATCCGTTTAAAATCCTGGATCCCCGCTTTCGCGGGGATGACGAACTAAAAGGGCACGAAAAACCTGCCTGCAAAATGTCAACTGTAACGGGGTATGATCAACGGCTTGTAAAGCAAATTGCTTTATCGTCGCCGGGCGGTTTTCAAACCGAGACGGGCGCGCCCATGGCCCTTCTGCACCTGCCGGCACCAGCGGCGGCTGGCCAAATACCATTCCACCGTACGGCGAATGCCCGACTCAAAATCGTGTTTGGGCTTCCAGCCCAGTTCGCGGCGAATTTTATCGGCACCAATCGCATAGCGGCGGTCATGTCCCGGCCGATCCCTTACAAACGTTTTAAGCTCAAGATAACTTTTCTTTTTCGCGCGAATCATCGCCGGGTTGCGCTTGGCCGGCAGCGCCTTCTCGAGCGCTCCGAGCAGCGCATGAATCACCTGCAAATTTGTACGCTCATTGCGTCCGCCGATATTGTATTTTTCCCCCAGTTTGCCCTTGCGAAGCGCCAGCCACAAGCCCGCGCAATGGTCTTCAACATACAGCCAGTCACGGATGTTGAGGCCGTCGCCATAAATCGGCACCGGCTTCGCTTCAGCAGCGTTGAGCAGCGCCAGCGGAATCAGCTTTTCCGGAAATTGATAAGGCCCGTAGTTATTAGAACAATTCGTAATGAGACACGGCAGTTTGTACGTTTCGTAATAAGCGCGCACCAGATGATCGGCCGAGGCTTTGGAAGCCGAGTATGGGGAGTTGGGCTGATACGGCGTCGTTTCCTTGAATAACCCCGTGCGCCCGAGCGTACCGTACACTTCATCGGTTGAAACGTGCAAGAAACGAAAGGTTTTCCGGCGCGCTTCGGGCAGGGTCTGATAAAACTGGTAAGCCTGCTCCAGCAGGACGTACGTTCCAACGATGTTGGTCTCGATAAAATCGCCTGGGCTGTCAATGGAACGGTCGACATGCGATTCCGCCGCGAGGTTCGCCACAAAGACAGGCCGGTAGCGCTGAAACAAACGGCGCACCGCTTTAGCCTCCACAATGTCAGTGCGCGCAAAGATCACACGCGAACTTTTAAGAACATCCGCCACACTGACCTTGTGGCCGGCGTAAGTCAGCTTATCGAGAACAACGATGCGCAGGTTCGTATGGCGGAAAATATACCGGACAAAATTAGCCCCAATGAATCCCGCCCCGCCTGTAATAAAAATGGTGTCTTGCATATTCAAACTTTCTTTTTTTGCCAGAATTATACCGGCCCTGATCGAATTACGGTATCTGTTATTTATCGCCGTGTCGCGGAACAAGCACCTAACAGACGCCAAGACCAACTTCCCCTAGTACATTTAATGTGCATCCAGCACTTCTTGCTGGGTACTACTGCGTGACGGCTCAAGGTTAACCGTCTACAATGAGCTTACCCTCTTTAGAAGTCTTTCAACAAATAACTTGTGCTTCGTCCACCGGCGGCATCCCTGATCAGGATTTTTTTCTCAACAAGTTCGAGGATATCTCGTAGGGCCGTATCCTGTGAACATTTTGTAATTTGTGCCCACTTAGAAGATGTGAGTTTGCCATCAAACTTCTCAAACAATTTATTGATCATTCTGCGCTGTCGTTCATTAATCGATCCAGCCGGATGAAGTTCCCAAAAACGCGCTTTTCTGAAAACATCCGCCAGAGTCGTTTCCGTTGAATCCACTGCCCGATCCAGACAGCCTAAGAACCATTCAAGCCAGGCAGTGATATCGATCCCTGAGGCGGAGGCAGATCCAGAACCCGCTCTTTTAC
>JAHFHB010000025.1:0-10275 GCA_023247135.1 Candidatus Omnitrophota bacterium | reverse complement strand
GTTCTTTGCGGATACGGGCCGACATGCTGTAAAAGCGTTGCGCACTCCCATCGACACGAGCGAGCTGCATATCCGTGATCGCTCGTGCGATGCGACCATTCCCATCATTAAAAGGATGGAGGGTCACAAACCATAAGTGAGCAATCCCTGCCTTCAGCACAGGATCTGTTTCCATCGCACGCTTCTTTGTGGGCAAAGTAGAACCATTGAACCAACCAAGAAAACTCTTCACTTCCCTGTCAAGACGCTGAGCCGCAGGCGCTTCAAAATGAACTTTTTCATGCCCGACAGGTCCGGAAATAACCTGCATGGGACCGTCATGATCATTACGCAAGGCTCCAGTAATGATCTTATGCATCCCGCTGTAACCTCCAGGAAAAAGACTCGCCTGCCAGGCTAATAAACGGTTTTTGGTGAGCGCTTTGCCAAAATTCTGAGTGGCATCCAGCATCATCTCGACCACTCCGTCGACATGACGATCTGAGGGAACAAGGCCGGCAACATTCAGCCCTAGCCTCCGCGCGATGGAAGACCGCACCTGCTCAGCGTTTAAAACATCGCCTTCAATCTCACTGCTTTTGATAACATCGAGCGTCAGGGTCTGTAGCAAGGCCTCGGCTCGTAGAGAGAACCCGAGTGCCTCCATACGCCCCATAAGTCGGCCCTGGCGATTATGGACAGCCCCAAGCGAAGCCGCTATCTTTTCATGATCCCAGATAAACTTTGGCCAGACATCAAGTTGGTGGATATACTGCATTATTATTCTCCGCTTATTATGCGGTGAATATAACACCTATTCGCCGCATATGCAAGAGGTAGTCCTTGGGGGGCATTGGCTATCAGAAGCCGGTGTGGCGAGATTTACCTGCATAAAAAAGGTAAGGTTGTCCTCACCCTAACAGTAAATTACCGTTAACCTCCATCGGCGGCGATTAAGGAAATCGCCGTCTGACCTTTGGGTTATGAGTGCTTCTATCTCGATTCACCGGAGTTGTCCGAATTTCTCCGATATGACTGCAAACGTGGGAGTTACCGCGAGTTTTGCTGAAATGTGTTTGACCGTTATTAGCCGCGATTTACCGCTATTTTCCATCAAAACCGTTAACATATTCCATTAACAGTCTGCTTCTGGCTAACCGCCGATAAGACGCCGATATTCTGCCGATAAAACGTAATAGGCATCCCGGAATCCAGAGCCTTTACGCTGAATGATTCCCATCCGAACCCACTTTTTGAGCAGGTCTCCAGCGGTCCGGTCTTTGATTGCAAAAAGGATGCAGAGGTTTTTTCTTCGCATCTGCGGCGTTTTACGAAAATAATTCAAAACCCGTTTTTCTCTTGGGCCGATATTCTCGATAAGATTTCTGTCGACTTTGGTTTGTTGCTGGGACGTTCCTTGCTTCGCCGCCTCCTGGACTTTTTGTTTCACATCTTCAAACACGATCGCTACACCTTTTATGAAATACTCAAGCCATTGGGTAATGTCGGGATTGGCGGCATCATAATAATGAAGCCCGTGGCTTCTCTGCAAAGCATTGTAGTACCCAAGTAAATCCTCGGAGTAATATCCTTCCAGAGAATAAAACCGTTTCAAATCATAATCTTCGCGATAAAGAATAAGCGTCGCCAAGGCCCTTGCTGTCCGCCCGTTACCATCCATGAAGGGATGAATTACCACAAACTGGTAATGGGCAATGCCTGCTTTTAATGCCGGATGAAGATCACTTTTCTGGTTGAGCCATTCAGCAAAAGATTTCATTAAAGGAGAAACATCTTTGGCTTCTGGCGGGAAATAAACGGGCTTGCGTGTTCGAGAATCGTAAATAGCATTTTGCGCTTCACGGTACTCCCCGCGCAGTTTTCCTTTCAGAATACCTTTCTGGATGATCCCGTGCATTTCTTTGATGATCTTTTCAGTCAATGGCTGTTTGGACAGCTTGGAAACTCGCTGTATAAATCCCAGACAGTCGTAATAGTTCATGACTTCTTTCTTGTCAATTTCACGAGCGAGTACTTCCTTGCCCGCCAAGAGTTCCTTTGTCTGCTTTAAAGTGAGCCGATTACCTTCTATTTTGGTGGAATAGTGAGCCATTTTGATAAAGGCTTCTTTTCGGAACTCTTGCTCAAGAATAAGAGGAATGGGAAGCTCTTCGGCGATGGCTTTAGCGGCATCAATGGCCCCAAGGTATTTGACCATTCGAGGTGTGATTTGAAATTTAGGGTTGTAGGTCATGGAGATCCTTTCTTACCGCCAGGGAATAGCTTAAAAGCCGCCGGTAAACCGCTTGAAAACCGCTAGTAAATTATACCTGTTTTGGACGTCCAAGCAACCCCAAAATGCGGGAGCTCAATTAGCTGACTGTATAGGCTCCCGCGCTTTGGACGAGTTAAAGGAGGATTGCGGATAGATTTTTTGAGTGCCGTTAAACTGCCGACAAGGTGCCGATATTCTGCCGATAATTAATCGCCAACTATTCGCCAATTGATTTGCTATCTTTAACCGCTATTTTTCATCGAAAGTGTTAACAATTACTATTAACACCTTTGCTTACTGCTCCAGTCGCGGCGAACCCGAATCCTTCTGATATTTTTTGAAATTCTTTCCAGTTTTTTGCCAGTGGTGGCATTTTAAATTCTATTGGGGGTGCATCACCTGGATATTGCGTGTGATCATTGGTATTTATGAAATACCCTCCGCGCGTCACTGAAACTATCTGCAAATGTGGACTTATTCCTGCGATTGGATTTTGAGTGATTAGGCTCGTTAAATGAATTGAAAGAGCCAATGCTGTTCCGCCAGGATTACCCACTTCCATTTGCATCATTGGAAAAGGATTAGCGTTTATTCTTTCTAGTTCTTGTTTATAAATTTCAGTTTGGCTTCCAGAACCAATGGAAATGCATTTCGCAGGTGAAGCGTATTCGGGTTCAAAATCTGGTGCGCGAAGCACTACCACATCAGTTCGCGGTATATCTAGATCCCCAGCATTTTCCGAGGGTGATGCTCCTAAAAGTATTATTTCACATCCTAAACGCCTCAAATTTTCGGGAGCTCTTTTATAAATCTGCCGCGCAGTTCGACACCACTTTCCGGCAACATACCGCAGTATCCAGCCCCCACCCGGTTCAGCAATGGATAAATTCCTTTGAAGATGATCGAGAAGATTAAAACCTAACTGCACTGACCCTGCGAAACCGCCAATAATAAACGGTGCTATGGGATAAACTTTTTGAAGACAATCTCTTCTCTCACCATTTTCCCAAGTTACTTGAACATCCGAAACAGCATGAGCATAACCAAAAATTGAAGGTAACCCAATTATCCATGTCATGAGTTTATAATCTCAGATGATAGCTTTTCAATGTCGTGGTCGTAAACTGGCGCGAAGTGAGCGTAAATTTGGGTGGTTTTGAAGTCAGAGTGACCGAGCCACTTGCAGATTTTATAGAGGGAGATGCCTTCTTGGGCAAGGCGGGAAGCGAAGGTATGCCGGAACTCATGCCAGCCCATGCGATGGCCTTCACGAAGGCCTGATTTGGCCAACATTTTGCGGAGGGCGCGACGGGGCCCTTCGTGGTTATACGGGGTGCCTTCGAGTGTTGGGAAGCATAGTCCTTCTGTTTTTATAAAAGACAGTAACTTATCGCTTAAATCAGCGGAAACCGGCACGACTCGCGTCTGGTAATTTTTTACCGTATGTCCGTATTTTGGTTTGTTCAGAACCCGGACTAATTTTCTTTCCCAATCGAAGTCTTGCCATTCAAGATGTAAAAGTTCGCTCAGCCGAAGTCCGGTATAACGCGCTGTCACCACCATCGGGAAAACGCCTTCATCGACCGAAAGTTTTTCAAGGATCAAGTATTCTTCGTCCGTCAAAAAATGCGGAAGAGTCTGCGGCACTTTTTTGTGACGGAATCCATCGACTGGATTTTTTAGAATAAAAGATCGTTCAACGGCCAGACGGAAGAAACGTTTTAAAGTGAGAATGACTTCGTTGTAGGTTTTGGGGGATTTGGTCTCGAAGCGTTTGAGATAGTCTCTGATGTCGTCGTAGTTGATGCTGTTAATGGTTTTCTTGCCGTGAGTGCGTAAAAATTCACGGACTCGAGAATAGTCGGCGACGTTTGTCGACTTTTTTCTGTAACTGATTTCATCAAGGTATTGCTTACAGTAATCATCAACCAAAATGCGTTTCTCGGTTCGGATCTCTCCACGCTTAACTTTTACCTCATATTCTTTTTTCAGAAAACGGGCCATCTTTTCGTCTGGGGTCCGCAGACTTTTTATGACCTGTTTGCCGCCGGTGAAAAACGAGATGTGCCAGATTCGGCTTCGTTTAAAAATACTGGCCATTTGGGTTCCTCATAGACACATACACCAACATTCGCTTAAAAATAGCAACCTATATTGAGCAAAAAATCCAAAACCGTTAACAACGACCATTAACACTCGTCCTCCATCTCTCGAGAAGATTCTCTTTAACCTACAACACACACGAAGGTTACAACGATGTGCAAAAAAGCCGACCTTTGGGTGGCTTACAAACCGTTAACACTTCCATTAACAGTGGGTATTTTCCCTGCTGAAAAACAAAAGAGCCAACACCGTTTAACCGATGCTGGCTCTTTGCTTTGCGAATGGTAGCGGGGCCAGGATTTGAACCTGGGACCTTTGGGTTATGAGCTGGGAGGTCGGTGAAGCGCTGATAACGGATTTCTTAGCCCTTACGCGGACCACTGAAAGACGTAGGTGTTTTTGAGGTCGGTCCAGACGGAGGCCAGGTAGGCATCGGCCATGCGCAGGCGGCCGTTGGCCGCGCGCACCGCGTAAAGGGCATTGAGCTTGCGGATTAAATCGCCGGGCTTAAGCGATTCAGCCAAATCTAAAAAGGCTTTCAGCGCACCGCCTTGTGTGTATTCAAGCGGAGTTATTTCTTTTTCAAGCTGATATTCGGATTTGAGTTTAAGCAGCCCCTTCTCAGTATCTTGCAGAGTCCCCTGATCTTTAAAAAAGGAGGCCTGCACCAAAATCTTTTTCTGCTGCAATCCAGCGCGGTCCAGCCTGCCGACATGCACGCGGCTCCTGTACCCATTCAAAAGTTTTTGCCACTGCGTATTTTTGATACTTTCAATGGGGTAACGATCGACGCCGCTGACGTAAATATCAAACGCGGCATGGCGGCGTGATAAAAGCGCCATGAGCTCCGTCATCTGGTCTGTGATCTGTGCTTCAGGCAGCATGGCTAGTTCGCGCGCATCCAGAAACACCGCGGTGGGCACCGACATATTTTCGATCTTTCCTCCGGAAACCCTCCTTGATTCAGAACGAGACCGCGGCGCAGACGTCGAAGGATACTGCCGGAGCACACGCTGAAGGTTTGCGCGAAAATCACCGAGATCGGTTTGCGTTTGAACCAGGCCGGTTCGATTAAGCGCGCGCGGCACAAGCACTCTAAAATAATTTGCAAGCAGAGCGCCCTCTGCCGGGGCCAGGTCAAATGCAACTTTCCTGATTTCTTTAAATACCTGCACGCGACGCGCATCATCAATAAGGGTCAAGGATTCCGGCAATTTATTTCCCGTGACCGCTTTCACCATAAAAGGAATCGCAAAGTTTCGATAAGAGTCCATGCCTGATTCACTTCCAAAACGCTCACGATATTGCGCAACAAAACCAGTGGCCGCCTGCGCCCATGAACCGCCCAGCGTTTTTAATTGCATCAGAACATCCTGCTTCAAGCCGCCCCTCAGCTTTATGTCTTCATAAATAAAAAGACCTTTATGCCTGCGATACTGATTGCGCACCGCAAAAGTCGGTTCAAGATTTGCCATGTTGTCTTCGACTGTCGCCAGAGGAGTATCCCCGGCTAAATCCTTTCGAGTCGCAACGCCGCCAAGCCGTTCAAGCGCTTTGAGCAGCTCTGCGTGCGCGCCTAAGCTTCTCGCAGATTGTAAATGCAAAACAGGCAATAGCCCGAGTACCCGGCGGTTATCTTGAATCGCGTCCCATTCTGCCTCACTCAAAAGATTTGCGCGTACATTGAGAGACACTGGGGTAATCTCGGTTTCTAATTTTAAGCCGAGCGCTTTTGCTTTAAAATCGGCCGAAGACAAAAAGCCTTCAAACTCAGGCAGAGCGCGAAAAGCCAGGAGCTGCCGCTGCAGCGCAAGACTGCGGTTGTCGATCAAAACAAGCTGCAGCCGTGAAGCCACTCCGGTTTGATTGAGCCGGCGGTGATTGCGGTTCAAGTCGTTTAAAATGACCCGCGGATCGCCGCCTGAAAACAACATCTCAAGCGTGGCCTTGGAATGATTGCCCAGCGCTCGATGGGTTTCGGTGGTCGAGCTCAGGCCGCCGCGATTTTCAACCGCGTTAATCACTCTGCGGATTTTGTCAAACTGCGGCCGGTCGTAAATGAGTGGCACAAGGCTTCCGGGCTGTGCGCGCCGCTCCGCTTGCAGTTTTTGCAATCCTGCCGCTTCGCCTAAAAGGGTTTTGATCGACCTGCCGCTTAAAACGGCTTCAGGATTTTTCTGACTAAAAAATTCCGCGATGTTCTGCCAGCTGGTAAGCCCACCCATGGCATCGACAAACGCCAAAATGTTTTCCGCCGTGGGCTCCGGGCCAATCTGCTCCAGATCTTTAAAATGCAAGGGTTTGTCAGGATGAGCCGTGTTGTAAACCCGTGCACGTTCCCAGGCATCGCTGAGCAAAGGACTGCGTCCATTGAATAACCGTTCGGTAAATTCGCGAAAAGCCGGCAGCCCTGCGGCCGGGTCATTGGCGGAATTCGGCTTTACTGAAAAATAAACCTTTCGATAGGCTGATTCGAGGTCAGCGTCAGAAAGCTGCATCACAGCCGGCGCAGGATCCGCTTCTGCCTCCGGGGCTTTGTCCGCGGCAGATGACCAGACCGGGTGTCCGCGTGTCACGGCGAGATTGTAATTGAGCACTCTGAACAAGGCGGTTTGGTCTGGAAATTTATGCCGCAACTCTTCATAGCTTAATTCCAGCGCTTTTTGGGTCACGCGAAAAGCTACCGGGTTTTCAGTGTCAGCCAACATGCTGATCAAATCGCGCAGTGATAACAAATTCGGATCCTGCACGACTGCAAACAAAACGCGGTGTGCCGCGCCCCTGCGATTCTGTAACCGCCGGTTAAAATTCATATCTTCGAGCAGCGGTGCGAAACCCGCGGATTGAAAATAGTCATCTGGGTATTCCCGGTCCGGAAACGCAGTGCGCAGCGCAACCAGCACTTCGCTCTCAAGCGCTACGCCCAGCCGGTATTGGTTCTGATTAAAATTCCTGCCTTCTAAAAAGCGCATGATTGCGCGGAGTTCATCCAGCTGCGTTTGAGGAAGCACATGCGGAATAAAACCTGTTTGCGATCTTCTCACCGCGCCTTGGCGGGCCGCTAATGCATCGGCGTCAGGCAAATCACGCAGCTCCTCCCGGCTCACCAGACCTTCATGCTGTTCGATATAATCCCAAAGCTCATGCAGTCCCGTATGTTCTGACGGGAGATGATGCATGGCATGCGCCGTTCCGGGAATGGCGTAGCGAAAGAAATCCAGCTCTTCGACCGGATGGCGCAAGTTGTACTGCGCCGCCATGATTTCCGCCAGATATGGCGGAATGTACGATTTCTCAAGCTCCTGGACCCACGCCGTAAAAATCGGCGTGTCCGGAAAACCCTCGTAGGAGTCATTCGTCCAGAGCGCTTGCCGGGCTTTTTCGTAGGCCTGGCGCAGTGCCGCTTCCGTCACGTTCATGGAATCAAGCAGTTTTTCCCAGCGCGAATCTGCATCGTTCAAAATAAGAGCGAGGCCCTGTGACACATACTTTCGGGCCATTTCTCCGGTGACGCCCAGGGTCGGGCCGATCTCTCTAAATCCGAGAATGTGCCCTGTTTCCACGCCGTAGCGCAGCCGCAGCGCTTCTGTCTGCGCCTGGTTCAACAGCGGGCGCCGCAGCGGATCCGCAAGAAAATTATCGATTAACCTGAATGTTTTTAGCGAATAAGGCTGCTGTTTCTCTGCCTGTGATAACGCCGTAGGTTTCGCGCCGGGTTCTTTGAGTTCAGCGAGCCGTGTCAAAAGTTCGCGCCGTTTTGTTTTAATGGCTTGAGCGGAGAAATAGCCCCGGTAGCGCGCGCTGATCTCCTGCTCCGTAAGCGTTTCCCCGTTGAGTCCGAACGACAGATACAAGATTTCCTTGTCCAAATCATTTAAATAAGGATCAAGCTGTCTGAGTTCTTTCGTAATTTCTTCGGAGACAGGCTCGGCGGCTTTGGGGGACCGGCTTTCCTGATCGTACGACTGAAGAGAAAAACCGGCGGATTGTTCGCGCCGCACGTAGTCATGCAGGCTGCGCACGACGGTAATTCCCGCATAGGTATTAAGCTGCGCGCGCTCCGGCTTCCATGGAGAGATCGCATCTTTAAGCGCCTGCATGCCCACCGCCATCAGCTCGAGCCGCGACACAGGCCCCAGCAGATATCTGCGCCGGTTAATGATTCTTAAAATCCACAGCATGTGCGCCACGGCCAGGATATGCTTGGATTCTTCAGAGCCCTCCTGCTTGAGCCTGGCCTGTTCTTCAAGCGGCATCGGCATAAAATCATTGTGCTCGTCGAAAAAGTTGTAGCCGCGCTGGCGCGCAAACTCAAAATTCTCACGCAGAAACTGCGCGATTTCACCCTTCTCGCCTGTCGCTTTTTCTATATCCAGCGCCCTCATCTCGGAACGAGCGCTGATTCCTTCAGAGGGGCGAACCGAAGCTACGGGATTCTCGGGTTTCTCCTGTAAGCGTTGGATCAATGGCCGCAACTCAACGCTGATTTTTTCAAGGGCTTGCCTGAATATCGCAATGGGTGTTAAGAACTCTGTTGTTACGCTCCCATTGAGAATAGCCTCCGCCAATGTGCCAGTTGCCAATATCTCTTTTGTTATCACTTCTTTTTGATGCTGCCGCACTTGTTCGGCCCAGGCGACAAGTTCTGCGGCAGTAGTTCCCGGAGTAGGGATGGAGGCGATGGTTTCCCGCAAGCGATCCAGCGCGCTTAAAAGATACTCGGCCTCAACGGCCCCCAAAGTCCTCGCCTCATTGACATTATCCAGCATACCGCGGATCCCAAAAGCAGCTCTTAAAAACTCTGCAATGTCGCCGGGTGCCGGCGATTTTTGCTCAATAATTTTGTCATAATGCTGAAGTATTTCATTGATCGCAGCCTCAAACTGTGCCGCGAGCCTTCCCATCTGTTCCCAATCTTGTTCATTCCGCATTTCGGAGCGGGAAGCAAAGAATAAACCGATTTGATTTTGCAGGGGTTTTGGATCGCCTTCCGAAAGCAGGACATTATAAAAACCTTTGGCGTAGGCCGCTGCGCGCACGTATGAAGTATCCACTGCCCCGTGGGTGAGCATCGACATATCAAAGAATGCCGGTGCCATGTCCCAGGCTTTGGGAAGTGCATCCGGTTCGCGCACAGCGCGTATCAAAGCCCCGGCTAAAAAGAGCGTGACGGCCAGGGAGCGCGAGTCCCACTCGCGGGCATATTTCTCGTTAATTTGCACAATCCCAAGAAACGGGTCGATAGACATGACAGGACTTTTTTCTACCGGATCAATCATCAAGAACCCTTTTCTGTCATGGAGCCGCTCTGCGTTTTCTTCCGGCACAAACACAACATGGATGGCGTCGGGGTTCATCACAGGCAAGTCCATTGATTCGCGCAGATAATTCGCCATTTCGCTGTAACGGGCATTATTTTCAATCCACGGAAAGGCGGCTCGAATACGCTCATCAAATTGATGTTCGCGCCAGATATAACGCAAGGGCCTGATTGCGAGCACTGCCACAGACGCAATCCCCAACACAAAACTCGTTGTGGCTGCCCACTCCGCCTGGCTCGCGAAAAATTTTATCCCGGATAAAAAACTCCCCAGCCAAAGTGCTGCCGCCAGCTTGTGCCGCCAGGCTTCCTTGAGTACCGAAACCACGAGGTTCTCGCTCTTTTCCGGAGAAGTTTCTTCGTCCGGCTGCATGAGAGTTTTTGGTTCGTCGCTGCGCATCTCGGCCCTTGCTGGAGGTCGCGCTCGCGCTTTCGTAAATCGGGTCAACGCTTTATTAAAATGCTTCATGGCCCGCATCAGTGCGCCAGCGTCATGGCCCGCACTTTCTGGCGGGGCATTTTTTAAACGTACTGCCGCTGCCAGCAAATCGTCGAGAGGAACTATTAGAGCCTGAGGTAAAGTGACAGAGACTGAGTG
>JAHFHB010000266.1 GCA_023247135.1 Candidatus Omnitrophota bacterium | reverse complement strand
AAAGCATCATGGCTTCGGGGCCGCAGCCAGTAAAAGGGACCCCGAGGAGTTTTAAGAAGGCGGTAAAGTCGGCTTCATGCGCGGAATTATTTTTAAAGCGCTCGACGAGATTAAAAATAATATCGGGCTGAAACGTTTTGATTTTTTCATGCAGGATGCTTGTGTCGTCAAAGATGCCGGCCAGCTCGACCGGACAGCCGAGTTCGCCGAGGGCGCTGGTCACATCGGCCTCGGTTTGCCAGTCGGGGTGCCGGAAATCCTCCGAATAGTCTTTGTCGGCCGGGCAGGGCGCAAGCGTGTTGAAGGCAACCAGAACGCGTGGCGTTTTCATAGTACTGTGTCATTCCCGCATCGGCATGGAAACCGATACTGTCATGTACGCAATGCTGTTAGCATTGCGTCATTCCCGCATGGTTCTAGCGGGAATCCATCGGCATGACTCATTTGGAGCGTTTAAATTTTCCTGTGAAAAGATGCGTATTGACCAGCGTCGAAATGTACGCGGCCAGCTGTAAATCCATATCGGCACTCCCTTGCCGGACATAAAGCCTGAGTTCGGCCACGCGCCGGATGAGCCTCTGCATCAGCTGGTCGATCGTGTACTGTTTTTCCCTGGTCCAAACCGCCACCGCGCGCACCAGCGGAACGTAGGATTTTTTTAAATAATCGCGCGCGCTGACGTCAGAACTCTCAAGCGGCAGGTCGGTAAAAAGCGTTTTAAGATCACGGTCATAAAAATCCGGGTAGCAGTCTTCATACAGTTTCATTTTTTTCTGAAAGTACGTTTTCAGTTTAAACCCGATGCCGGCCCAGCCTGCCAGGATTTTGGCCGTGGGAACGGGCGCGGATTTCCCGGCCAGCCCGGCCATGACGCGGTCGACATACTCCAGTTTCTCAAGTGCTTTCCAGCCGCGGTAGCGTTTGCGCCAGTTGAGGCCGGGTGTGAGCCAGACCGCGAAAGTCTCGGCAAAATCTTCATCCGGATGGCTTTGCGCATACCAGTTCTCCAGGTGCGTGACATAACTTTTACTGTAGGGTTTGGGCTGGTAGGTATCGGGATATTCTGTGGCGGCGGACCCGAACAGGTCGCGCCAGGCCTTGCGCCGCTGCAGGCCGAAGGCGTAAGAATACGCGTGGCCGGTCTCGTGCCGGATCAGTTTCATGAATTCAGTTTTGGTGCCGCCCTCGACTTCCAGAATCTTTTTTTTCTCAAGCTGGCGCAGGCGCGGATGCGCGAGATAAAAAGGAATGCCGATCGCGGGTATACCGACCGGACAAAACCATTCATCTGCCAGAAAACAGGGCGGCTGAAAAACCAGGCTTTTGGCCGCGAGCTCGCCGTAAAGCTTTTGAATCAGCGGTTCGAGCGCGGTGTCGGCAATGCTGAGCCCCATGCGGGCGGGAGAAAGCTCCATGAGGGCGTGTTCCGGCAGTCTCTGCCAGTCTGAGGGCTGCATGGCCCGGATTATAGCATGGGTCTCGACGCGGACTTCTCTGAGATCATGAGGGAGCTTTTCTGCCCTCGAAAATCCCTATCAAAGCCCACAGACCAAGAGGCGGAATAGCATGATGGCCCACGGCCCTTTAGGCGATGAGAATGATAGATCGGCAAAGAACGTGTCCTTAGAGATTCTTGCCGATCTACCCAATAATGACATAGATCGGCAAACATCGATTGACAGACGATTCTTGCCGATCTATACTTCCCGCATGTTTGTCGGACGAGAAAATGAGCTTAAAAGCATTCAGGAAGCGATAGACTCAAACCGGGCGGAACTTGGCATTGTGTACGGAAGACGCCGCATTGGAAAGAGCTCGCTTCTGATGCAGTTTAAAAAACATAAGGGCGACTTATGTTTTGAGGCTTTGCAAAAAGCTTCTACCCTCAAGCAGATTGATCATTTCACAGATCAGCTGGCAAAACAGACTGGCACCCCTAAAATTCTTGCCCGAAACTGGAAAGAAGCCTTTGATGGATTAACCCTGCATATCCAAAAGGGAAAGCATTATGTCGTTTTTGATGAATTTCCTTGGATGGCAACAGGCCGTACTGAGCTTGTTTCCATTTTGAAGTTTTATTGGGATACGATTTGGAAAAAGAATTCGAAGCTTACCCTTGTCTTATGCGGTTCTGTGACAAGTTTTATGCTGAAGCATTTAATTCATTCTCAGGCCTTGCATAATCGCAAGACTTTCGAGATGAAACTGGACTCTCTTCCAATCAATGAAGCGGCGTTATTTTTTAAGAAATATCGTTCTAATTTTGAGATGGCAAAATTTTTGATGGTTTTTGGCGGTATCCCGAAATATTTGGAACAGCTTGACCCTGCTAAATCTTTTGCCGCCAATATGGACCGGCTCTGTTTTACAAAAAACTCGTTCTTTATGACTGAGTTTGAGACTTTGTTTAAAGAGCAGTTCAAAGTTATTAAGACCTACGAAGCTATTGCAGAGGCTTTAGCAAAACGCAGTGACTCGAAAGAGGGCTTGGCGGAACGCATCCACATGAAACCGGGCGGCGGCCTGTCCGGATACATTCAGGCGCTTGAGCAGACTGATTTTGTGAAAGTGTTTTCTCCTTTATCCGTTACAGGGCTGGGTGAAAAGACTAAAAAGATTGTGCTTTGGGACGAATGGCTTCGTTTCTATTTTTCTTACATCAAGCCGAATAAGCGAGTTATTGAAATAAACACAAAGCTGGGTTTATTTCAGCAGTTGGCTGGGAAAAGCATTGATACTTATTTTGGACTCGCTTTTGAAAAATTGTGCATGAAGAATCTTCCAGGATTGTTATCCGCTGTCGGTATTCCACTCAATGAAGTCCTGGGATACGGCCCTTTTTTCAGGCAGCCCTCCAGAACGGGCCAAAATGACGGTGGGTTGCAGATTGATATTCTTGTGCACAGGCAAGGACATATTCTGACGATTATTGAATGTAAATTTCAGACGACCCCGGTGGGCCTTTCAGTTGTTCAGGAAGTGGAAAGAAAACTTGCTCTCCTTAAACCCAATACAGCATTCGTAGCCGGACATCAAGTCCGGCACGATGAATATTGGCGCAAAAGCGCCGGTAAAATTTATACCGCAGAAAAAATGCTTGTTTGCGCAGGCCCCATCACCAGAGACTTGCAGCAAAGCGGATACTTCCATAAGATACTGGATATCGATGCGTTTTTCTTCCCTGTCTAAAAAGATTTTAAAATAATCAGTAATTTTATTTTATATTTGGAGGATCCCATAGCCTCCGAAGCATGGTACCGGTGCAACAAGCACCGGTGCTTATGCAGAGACAGCGACTTGGCGGGCAAGCACAATTTGGGCAAGATAGGCCTGGGCCAGGGAAAGTTCGCGTTCAAAGCGGGGACTGGTGCGGTCCCAGACGCGGCCGCCCAGCTGACGCAGCTCTTCTTCATTCAATTGCTCGGCCAAAA
>JAHFHB010000265.1 GCA_023247135.1 Candidatus Omnitrophota bacterium | reverse complement strand
TGCCTTGAATTGAAACATTAAAGATCGCCGAGACGGGCCTGATCAAAAAAGTACTCCCGGGTGTCAACGTGTCGTCCACGCCAGTGACAGGATCATCAATGATGATGCCAAACCCTCTCGGCTGCGTCAGTGCGTTCAGGCCACGCAAAAGATTGAACAGCTTTTCCGAGGGCAGGCTGAATCCAGGCGCCAGGATCTCGTCAAAAATCGCGTCTATTTTTTCGGGCAGCTGCGCGGCAAGGGATGTTTGGGCCGCCAATTTGAGAATTTCGCTGCGTTCGTCTGAGGTCAAAACGTGTTTTTCCAGCGCACGCGTCGCCCCCTCCAGCTTCCGCGCAATTTCCGCTTTTTTCTCCGGCGGATACTCTCCGAGCCAATAAGCCATCGGCAACCCAGTTTGGTCATCCAGCACAGAAAATTTGACGAAGTTCTCCAACTCAGTATTCGTAAGCGGCTTGCCGTCGCGCCGCTTGGCGTCTTGCTCAAAACGCCAGGCCAGATGCGCCAGATCAAGATGCTGCGTCACTCGCGCAAGAACTTTCCCAACCGAATCCTCCGCCTCAAAATCCCGTCCCCGGATCAGCACTTCTGGTTGCTGCTCTCGCGCCGTGCGCATCTCGGAGCGGGATTGTCTCCGAAGCGCTTGACCCCCTTCTGGATTTATGTTAGTTTTTCCTACATGAAACATCCTTCCAGTCCGATTACTATCCTGCCCGATGTCTGCCATGGGAGACCCTGTTTTCGTGGTACGCGAATCCCTGTTTCTCTGATTCTCAACATGATCGAGGGAGGGGATTCCATTGACAACATTCTGCGCGGCTATCCTTCTCTGTCCAAGCGTGCCATCCAAGCGGCGCTGCATTGGGCTGGTGAAATAATCGATCAGCCGTCCCTGCGTCAACCCCGTCGTGCCGCTTAAGGCAAAACTTAAAATTCTTGCCGATGAAATGATCCACGGAGATCTCGTGGATTTTCTCAGAACATCTGGCTGTGATGTAGCTCGATGCCCCAAAGGATATAAGAATGGCCAGGTGTATCGTTTTGCGATCGATGAAGCGAGAATTCTTCTAACCCAGGATAAAGATTTCTGCGATTCTAAAAGGTATCCCCCTAAGGAGACTGAAGGCGTTATTTGCCTGCGTGCGTTTCCTCCCACCATCAACAATCTCATCTCTCGAATGAGCACCTTCATTCGCGAAACCCCATCAACTGCTCTTAAGGGCAAGCTCACTATCTTATCGTAGGCTGTCGTCTTGTGTTGCCGCTCATCCGCCCCTATGCCGGGCACTGTTCGCATCTCGGGACGAGACACCGTCGAGTTCACAGAAGTGCCGGGACTCCGCTCCCGGCGCATTTCGGAGCGCGGGCCAGGTTCCGAAGAGGCGCGAGCATCTTCATTTGAAGCTACTTTACTTGGCAGCGGCAGTAAACGGTTCAGCGCGCGGTCAAAAACCACGGCGATTAAGTTCCAAAGAAAATGAATGGTAATCGAAACAATCAAGGAATTGCTTTGGTAATACGCATAAGACGCGATAACGCCCATAAACCAATGGTGAAACCATTTTCTGTTTCCATGCGCACGGAAAAACAAGTCGCCATTGGCCATCATGGCGATGAAAACTCCTACCGGCAGGCCAAACCCGACAGAAAGACTCGTCAATGGCAGCGTAAAATTAAACGGGTGTGAAAAACCTACCCAGCTCACCCACCACCACTGGGACAGATTGAACCACAGGTAGCGGAACCAAACTTCCTCGCTGACAGGCGCGATCAAAACAGCCGCGCTATCATTGATCAATCGAGTTCTATCGGATTCGCTCTGCGGTTCTCCGCGATGCTTTTTTATGAGGTGATCGATGAGTGAAAAAGCCAGCAGTCCGCCTAAAATATAATGGAAACCCCAGTCAAAAAAATGGTTGAAGCCTCGTCCGATATTGACAAAGATGCCATCACCCCAGAAAAAGTTTGCCACTAAAATAAAGGGCGGCGCCAGCAACGCAGTAAGGCCGTATTGAAATAAATATTCCATGAAATCGCTATTGTCTTCTGGTTCCTCTGTGCCAGATTTCTCATCGGAATCATTTTGTGATTTTTTGAAACCGCTTAAGACCGTATAAACAAAATCCTCAAAGACACCCCCAACTACGATCGCGGCCAGAGCACTCCAGATGAGTCCGTAGGGATGCCCCCAGAAATGAAAAAACAGCTTCGCGGTTACGAGCAGGCCGTAGGCGCTCATCAAACCTGCCAAAGAAATTCCGGCAAAGGTGTGCCCGCGCAAAAATAAAACAAACGAGTAATACGCAAGCCATAGCCGGGAACGACGCATTCTTTCCTTGATTTTCGACGTTTGTTTATGCACTCTGCCGGCGTCGGCCTTGGCAGCCCGGTAGTCCCGCTCGGCTTGTTTCCGCCGCCGCTCCAGTTCTGCCAGCTTGTCTCGTAGTTCCTGGTCACGTTCCGCGCGTGGTTTTTGCCGGGCGCGCAAAGATTCCTGATCGTGCCGGGCCTGTTCCACAGACTCCGCTCTCGCGAATTCAAGAATAAGGATAGGCAAGAGTTTTTCTAATGCGTCAAGCCATTGATCCCAACCGGATGCGGGAATGCGATCCTGAGATATTTTGATGTGATAATTCTCCAATGGCCGCGGCGGATTTTTTTTAGATGTCGGCGCAAGAATATCAATGTTGGAAGCCCGGTAACCCCGTTCGACTAAATACGCCTTGAGCGGGTCAGCAATCACCCGCTTCGCGCGTAAGAGAATCCGTACTTCCTGCCGTTTCGTTGTATCAAAATACGACCGCATTTCGGAGCGACGGCCGTTCGAGCTATTGCCAGACCTCTGAAAGCTTTCATCGGATGAACTAGGAACATGGGTCAAAAGATTGGCAATGGCGCGGCGGCGCAAAGTCAGAAATTTTTCAAATTCACGCCATAGGCCCCAAAGCCCCGTGGAGAGATGCGGCCAGTCCGACTCCTGCATAAATTGATTCAAGCGCTTGGCGTAATCCTCCGCCGGCTCGATCGCAATCCCCGGCGGCTGCTTCTTCCATTTTAAAAATTGCCGCCGCGTAAGATCCACGGCGATCCCGCCTTCTTTTCCCTGGACAACGCTATACAAATGCTGGTAGGTGGAACCCTCTATTTTTTTTTCGAGAAGGATCCTTTTCGAGTTTAGTCCGGCAGCATGGGCCGCGGCCTCAAATACCTCAGACATTCCCAGGCAATGATTGCAGACATCAGCCGTATCTGCGCCCGAAAGAGAGTGGCCAGACATGTCGCCTTGCAAAAGATCGTGCTGCTTGCCAAGGTCATTAAGCTCTTCCAGCAATGAATCTATTTTTTGTTCAACCGGTTTGATCTGCGCGCTAAGCGCAGCCACGGTAATCTCCCGGCCAGCCAACGGTTGCAGAGCTTCGGTCAAAATTTCTTGCGCCTGCTTCAGC
>JAHFHB010000264.1 GCA_023247135.1 Candidatus Omnitrophota bacterium | reverse complement strand
GTTTCATCGGCCGCTGCAGCGTGCGCAACAAAGGCTAGGCCTTGCGCCGTATCTGGCATAATTTGGTTTGAACCGGCCCCTGAAAACATGTATGATACACCCCACTGTCGGCCATCCAGGCCTGACAGCACACGGCCTTCAGGCGTCACACAGGCGGCTAATCTTTCCCGCCTCCCCGTACCCCGCATTGGTCTAGGTAAATTTCAGGCGCAAAAGCAGCCTGCCTTCTAAACAAGGAAAAAGGAGCAACATGAGCGAACATACAGAACCGGAAGATGACATTTCTCCGGAGCAGGAGCAGGAAGAAATTGAACTTTTAGCCGTTCTTCAAAAGATGCAGCAGCAGCTCGAGTATCTTGAAAAGAAAATCGATACCTTGCTTGCCCAGTCTTCAGGGGGCGCGCCCCGGGGGGGAGATCGCTTTTCGCGCCCGCCGCGGCCTTATGGCGGTGGCGGCGGTGGATACCGCGGGGATCGCGACCGGGGACCGCGTGATTTTGGTTCTCGTGACCGGGCGCCTCGTGATTACGGTCCGCCGCGCGGCGGCCGTGATTTTGGTCCGCGCCGCGATTCCGGGCCCGGACGGAGCTTTGACCGGCCGCAGGGTGATGCGCCTCGCCAGGGCGGCGGGTTCGGCGGGCGTGCCAAGAAGCCTTTTCGCCGCGACCGTTAGTCCATTTAAGTTCATAAAGCAGAAAAAAGAAAGCCTCGGTCAACTTGACTGAGGCTTTCTCTTTTTGTCCGTAGGGTGCAGGCATGCCTGTACCCACTACTACACCGTATTGGGGAATTACGCCGCGTTGTTCGCGTGATGCCGGTTCTTGAATTTCACCTGCTGATCGGCCGTAAGGACGGAACGAAGCTTGACGTAGGCGGCGACCGTTTCTTTGGCGCCGGCAGCCATCGTGCTCATCTGCTGGTCGATCATGGAATTGATCGCTTCGGAGTTAAGCGTTGTCGCCGAAAGCTGCTGTTTCATATCCAGCATGAAAACCTGCATGTTCGCCATGTTGCGAATCATGGATTTTTTCATTTCGAGTTTCATCCCTTTAATGTCCGAGACCTGCTGCTCGCTCAAGCCAATCTGCTTGCGGTGCTCCAGGTATTCGTGGGCCGTCATAAGAAACTTTTTTACGATCGGGCAGCCGTCATGGTTACTTTCTCCGCCGCGGCCATTTTTGAGCGGGCACTGTCCATCGTCTTTGCCGCAGGCGTAAGCTTTTGAAACGCCGTAGAAGGCGGTGCTGGTCAGCATCAATGCGAGTGCCAAAAAGGTGAGAAAAGATTTCTTCATGGGGGGATCCTCCGTTTGTCTGAGTTTAAAAATGCGTGGGTTCAAGGTACTCTTTTTGTACGGTGGCGTCAAGCCGGGCCGCGCTTTAAATTAGGCGAGAAGTAATACGGCGTTTTTGCCGATAAAGTAAAGCGCGGTTTCTGCCGGGTTTTATGTTAAGCTCTACGCAGTAAATCGTTTTAAATGTCTTTTAACCGCCGGAACTCGCAGCCCGAGAAACCGGCCATGTCCGACTTAAACAGGTATGCCTATGAAGGAGTCTATGTCCATACAATCCGCTTCGCTCAGTTTTTACCATCTTGGCCTGTCCCCCAATATGCTCAAAGTCATCGATGGGATGAAATTTGTTACGCCCACGCCCATTCAGCACAAGGCGATTCCTATCGCACTGGAAGGCAAAGACGTGGTCGGCATCGCTCAGACCGGGACCGGCAAGACGCTGGCTTTCGGCATTCCCATGATTCAACGGATTTCGAGCTTTGGCGGCCGGGGTTTAATCGTGGTCCCTACGCGCGAATTGGCCCTGCAAGTCGATGAAGTGCTGCGCAAGGTACTGCCTCCTTTTAATCTGATCAGCGCGGTGCTGATCGGCGGGGCCCCGATGTTCAGCCAGATCAAGGCGCTGCGCCGCCGTCCGCACATCATCATTGCCACGCCCGGCCGTTTGAATGATCACATTGAACAGAGAACGGCGGATGTCAGCGAGACCAGCATTCTTGTTCTGGATGAAGCCGACCGCATGTTTGACATGGGTTTTGCGCCGCAAGTCGAGCGTATTTTGAGCAAGCTGCCGCGCAAACGGCAGACGATGCTTTTCTCGGCGACCATGCCTCCCGGAATTGTCAATCTGGCGTCGCGCCATATGAAACTGCCGATGTCCATTGAAATTGCGCCGTCCGGGACGGTGAACGCGGATGTGACGCAGGAACTTTTCATCGTTCCGGAAGAATCGAAAAAAAATGTGGTGCGCGTCCTGCTCGCGAAATACAGCGGGTCCGTCATTTTATTTACCCGGACCAAAGCGAAGGCCATGCGCGTTACGCGGGCTCTGCGCGAAATGGGCCATGACGCGGTTGAAATTCATTCCGACCGGAGCATGGGGCAGCGCAAGCAGGCCATGGAAGGCTTCAAGAACGGCCGTTACCGGATTCTGGTGGCGACCGACATCGCCTCGCGCGGCATTGACGTCAGCATGATTGAACTGGTGATTAACTACGACCTTCCCGAAGATGCCGAAAACTATGTGCACCGCATCGGCCGTACGGCCCGGGCCGGGCAGACGGGCACGGCGGTCACGCTGGCCACGCCGGATCAGGGTTCGGATGTCGCCCGCATTGAAAAGCTCATCCGCAAATCCCTGAATCGGGCCCAGCATCCGGATATTCCGGCACAGGACTTCAGTTATTACATGGGGGGCAGCAAGCAGAGCTCCCGCGGGCGTTCCATGCGCTCCTTCAGGCCCCGCCGCCGCTAAAGCGGTTTCGAGTCCCTCGTTTTTCCCGCATAAAAAAAGTTTGACAAGGTCTTCCGCCATAGGTAAGATTCTATCCAGTTAAGACATATTCTTAACTCTATTTTATCTGAATTAACCCAGGGTGGCTGCAATGCTTCAATCTTTTATCATCGTGCTGCGCGAGACCTTCGAGTCTTTTCTGATTGTGGCCATCATCGTGAGCTACCTTCAGAAGGTCGGCCGCACAGAGCTTTTACCGGCGGTGGGTTGGGGCACTGCCGTGTCGCTTGGCACCAGCGCGGGCTTGGGGTATTGGCTGTGGCAGGGGGCCAGCGGGCCGCTGTGGGAAGGAATTTTCGGCCTGGTTTCGGCGCTGCTCGTTACTTTTTTCGTGGTGCACATGTGGCGTACGGCCCCGAATCTCAAGCGTGATATGGAACAACAAATTCGCACGCGCACGGACGGTACCGCCGGCTGGGGGGCACTCGCGGGAATTTTTATCTTTACCGTTTTTATGATTTCGCGCGAAGGCATGGAAACGGCGCTGCTTTTGATCCAGGTCCACGAACCAAGCATTGTGGCGGGCAGCGCGTTCGGCTTTGCCGGCGCCGCCGGGATGTCTTTTTTGTGGCTGCGCTGCGGCCATCTTATTCACGTCAAACGTTTTTTTCAGGTCACGGCGATTTTCCTGCTTCTGTTTGTGC
>JAHFHB010000024.1:4323-13052 GCA_023247135.1 Candidatus Omnitrophota bacterium | reverse complement strand
CGAAATCAAATTCACCCTTTTCATTGACGAATTTTTTGAGGAACTGATCCAGCGCAGAGTGATCAAAAACCTCCACGGGCTCAGACCGCGCCGCCCCGGGCGTCAGCGAAAAACAGAGGGGGAGCAGAAGCATGAAACAAAACAGGCGTTTGCTAAGCGGGGTCATGTTCACAAAACGTTCCCCTGCGGCTGAGAGTTGGAGATTTTAAAACCGGATGCCGTTTTTGCGAAGAAAATCAAGATCCGCCGAGGTCAAGTGAGGATTCAGGCTTTCAGCGTGCTCTCCGTCTTCCGGCAGAAATTCCTGATAGAGCTCATCGAGTTCATCCAGTTCCTCAGGGGTCATTGGAAAGAAGTTAAAGAAACACAGGTTGATGTTGGCCGGATTGCCCGGCTTTTTCGCGCTCAGAAAATCAGGCCAGGGTCCGGATTTTGTCGGACCGCCCATCATTTTCTTCAGAAGCTGCAGAAGCTGTGCCAAGTGGTTTTCAAATTCGCGATCCTTTTCATTATCCGGCCGCATAAAAACCCCCTTCAATGCGCCCGCGGAACTGCTTGAATCATCGCCTCAAGTCCCTGCGGTAAATGGAAACCATAATAGATAATTTGCCCGCCCTTTGCAAGTAAAACGGCGGTCGGAAGCGCATCGACCGCGTACCGTTCCGCGGCTTTACCCTCGCGGTCGAGCAGGCAGGTGTAGGTGAAGTGTTTTTTCTGCCGGTAGGCCGCTACTTTTTCGGCCGGCTCCTGAATATTCACCGCCAAAACTTTCAATCCCAGCGGTTCGAATTTACGGTGAATTTTTTCCAGCTCGGGAATCTCGGCTGCACAAGAGGGGCACCACGTCGCCCAGAAAACCAGCAGGACGGGCTGTTCGGCATAAATTTTCGCAAGCGAAACCGGCGCTTTGAATTCATCCAGCTGCGGGAGCGTAAAATCGGGCGCTTTCTTTTGCGACAACTCCGCGGGCACCCCGCCGCAACCGGGGCCTTTGACAGCTCCGGCGGCCGAAAATATTAGCAGCCCCAGCATAAGCGCCAAAAAAAAAGCGGCCGGATAGGTTTTCATGCTCAGTGATCCAGATAGGCCTGCGCCTGAAGCGCCGCTTCACAGCCTTCACCGGCAGCCGCAACCAGCTGTTTCACCGCCCCGGCCCGGATTTCACCGGCGGCAAAAACACCCGGCAGCGAAGTCCGGAGCTGCGGATCCGTCGTCACGTAACCGTGATCATCCATTTGAACGAATCCTTTGATAAAGGCCGTGTTGGGATCATGGCCGATAAAAATAAAAACGCCGTCTGTTTTAAAATCGGTGGTCTCACCGGTCTTGAGATTTTTCAGTTTCACTCCCTCGACTTTTTTATCGCCCTGAATGGCTTCCACCACCGAATCCCAGATAAACTGAATCTGCGGCGCGGCCTTAGCGCGCTCCTGCAAAATCGGGCTTGCGCGCAGCTTATCACGCCGGTGGATAATGCTCACTTTCGTGGCGAAACGCGTCAGAAAAAGCCCCTCTTGAAGCGCCGAATCACCGCCGCCCACCACGATAATTTCCCTGCCTTTAAAAAAAGCGCCGTCGCATGTCGCGCAATAGGACACGCCTTTACCGGTCAGTTCTTTTTCTCTGGGGACATTAAGCATGCGAAACGAAGCCCCGCAAGCCAGGATGACCGAACGCGCGCGGTAGCTCCTGGACGCAGTTTTTATTTCAAAAATCTCACCGGTTTTCTGAATCGATTTGATTTCCTCGTAAGCCATTTGCGTTCCGTATTTTTTGGCTTGCTCTTCCATCTTCATGGAGATTTCCGGCCCGGTAATGCCTTCGGGAAAACCGGGGTAGTTTTCCACCACGTCCGTGAGCGCGATTTGTCCGCCCGGCGCCAGCTTTTCAAAAAGAATCGTCGAGAGTTTTGCACGCGACGTGTAAAGGGCCGCGGTCAGCCCTGCGCCGCCTCCGCCAATAATAATGACATCCTGCTGTTCCGACATGCGCGTCCTCCTGAAATTTAAATGGGGTGCAAAGATAAATACTTTACGCTAAGGAAACCCTCAAGGCAAGGCTGAATGAAATGGCGGCTTGGGCTGGATCTTAGACTTGAACGGTGCTCGCCTGCCCCATGACTTCTTCCGAGGCAAAAACCGGCGCGCTGGCGCGCAAGGCAAGGGCGGCGCCGTCCGAAGGGCGGGCATCAATCCGGAAGTGTTCTCCGCTCTCGCGGGCGAGATTGAGTTTTGCAAAAAAAGTCCCCTGTTCTATTTTATCGATCCAAACGGATTCCAGCCGGACCTGCAAAGGTTTTAACATTTCAAGCATCAAGTCATGGGTCAGCGGCCGGGGCGGTTTCACGCCGGCCAAATGCATCTTGATCGACTGCACTTCAGAAACCCCGATGACGATCGGCAAAAAGCGGGTCCCCTCTTTTTCGCGGAAGACGATGACATTTTCACCGCGCGTATCGTCGACTTTGATTTTATTGAGAATAAGCTCGATCATGGGGATAGCAGGCAGTGCTTAGACACCCGGCTCTGGGTCCGGAGCCATGGGTTTACCGATCCCCGAAACGGAAGGCCGGGAAGCCTTCACGGGACCGTTTTTTTCACGCCGCGCCTGCTCCAGGTAGTGGCGCTGGGCCTGCCGGGCTTCGACAATTTCCTTTTCGATCTTTTCCTGCTCATTGAGGATCCCGCGCATTTTTTCTTCGCGCTGGCGCATCTCGGCTTCCAGGGAAGACTGTTCCCCGACAAGGGCTTTGAGCCGCTCTTCCTTCTGTAAAAGCTGTTCGTTCAACTGCTCGCGCTTGTGCAGCGCGTCCCGCTGTTCCAAACGCACGTTCACCTCGCGTACCTGACGGCGTAAAACCTCCAGCTCGCGGTCGCGCTCTTCCAACTGGCGGTTTTTTTCCGCCATCAGCGAATCCTGTCCGGTCCGGACCTGCTGCATGTCCTGAACTTCGCGTTCAAAGACTTCCGCTCTCGTCTTCCAGTCGCCTGCGGCGCGCAAGGCCTCCTGAATTTCAGCGGTTAGCCGCGTTAACTTCTGCTCGAAGGCCTCACGTTCGTCCTGCAGCGCTTCGATCCGGTTTTGCAATACGGCCATTTGGGCAGCAAAATCCGCCCGCTCGGCTTCCATGCCGGCGGAGATTCGGCCAGTCTGGGTTTCAAGTTCATTGTAGCGCGCCGCTAAAAGCCCGTAGTCGGCCAGCGATTGCCGGCGCAGTTCGTCTTCGGACCGCACGCGGCCCTCCAGCTCCTGCGCCAGTTTCTGGAGTTCCATGATTTTATTTTCGCGGGCACGCAGCTCCACACCGTGAAACCGGGCCTGTTCGCGCAGATTCGCGGCTTCCGTCTCAAGCAAGCTGACCGTTTTTGCGGCCGCCGCAAGATCCGTTTCTGAAAAATGAATCCGTTCGGCGGCATCCTGCAAGCTGCGGTTTCTGTTTTCGAGTTCCTCCTGAATCTGGTGTTCACGCAGTTTCAAAGACTCGATTTCAGCGCTCAAACTTTTTGTTTCACTTCCGGCACTGTCGAGAGCCTGCTCACGATCTCTCAGGCGCTTCTCAGCTTCCTGACGCTCCGTCTCCGCCTGTTTAAGCTTCTGCTGAATCTCATCCAAACGGGTCTTGAAACGCCGCCCCTCGTCCTGCGCTGCTCCGATTTTACTTTCGTAAAGCGCCCGGGCCTGGCGGTACTCATCCTGCAAGATTAAAAATTTTTGCTCCGCGGACTTAAGCTGCTCTTTCTGGCTGCGCAGTGCCTTTTCAAGATCCGCCGCACGCGCAGATTCACGGCCGGATTCTGCCAGCCGGTTCTCGTGCTCGGCAAGACTTCGGCGCAAATGTTCCGATTCGCGCTCAAGCAATTCAAATTTTTCACGCCAGGCCGAGGCCTCTTTCTCAAGCCTGCGGATTTGTGAAAAATCCCGAACCGGGTCTTCGCCTCTTCCCGCATTTGCCGGCTCCTTTTGAACCGGTATTTCCGTCTTTGCCGGAGACTCTTGCAAAGAGCGCAGCTCGTAAAGGGCTTCTTCGGGTTTAAGTTTGTACTGAGGAACGGCCGCGGGCTGGCTCACAGGCACCGCCACAGGCCGGGGTTCTTCCAAAAAGGATAAATCAGGCTGCTCCGGCCAAACCGTACGGTAGCATTTGCGCTTCACATAAACATCGTTGGTCAGGAACATTTCGCCGTTTAAACCGCCGAAATAATCCTTGGCTTTGGCGGCTGCGTCGCGGCTCATGTTGTCGAGAAGAATGATCGGAGTATTGCGGACGAGATCCAGCGCTTCATCCAGCGAAAGGCGGAAGGCTTCCGCGATTCTCTGCGAGAGTTTGTGGCGGTCAATTTCGTTGGAGACCGGATTGAGGACTAAACTCCAGTTTTGCTCTTTTTCCTGGTTTTTCTTGTTCCCCAAAAGCATCGGTATGGCGGAGCCCCTTTCCAAGGGAATGAATTTTTGAACAGCGCACCGGAAGGCTTAAAACGTGATGCGCTCGGCAATGTCGTAAATGACCGGCATCTCCCAGCATTCTCCGGTCAGCACCTTGAGGATGCCGATCAGGGAAAAAATGCCGAAAATAACGAAGGCGGCCGTAAAAACAAGATCCCCGAGAATGGGAACCGCTTTAATGATACCGGCAGCAACTTCGAGAATAAAAAGAACAAGCGCCTGTCTGCCGTGAAACTGCGCAAACCGGTTATCTTTCTTTAAAAAGAGCGGCACAAAACAAAGGACAGAAAGATACCCGATGGCCGCAAAAAACTTGGCGTCTTTGATGGCTGGATCTTCGGCCTGCGGCGAACGGGCGCTGTCTACATTCGGCATGAACGCGTTAAACTCCTAGTACCTACCCTTGTTGTGCAGGTACAAGCCAATCGTACCTCAATGAAATGTCCGTATTGGCTAGTGGCTTTCACAAAGCGGCGGTATTATAGCAGTCGACCCAAGTGCGTCAAGGCGCATCTGCCGCCTTCGTAATAATGCTAGGCAGGAGCAATCAAAAACGATCATTTTTAAAGCCTGCCCGAGTGACGGAGAACCGCTTCAGGCTTTTTTTACGGGAGGGAAAAAGCAGTATTCGTTGACCGGCCGGCCTTCAATCAAATGCTCGCTCAGGATCCGTTCCATTTTTTCAGGAGTGACCGCATCGTACCATACGTTGTCCGGATAAACGGCAACGAGAGGTCCTCCCGTGCAAATCCCGAAACAGCGGCACTGACTTCTTAAAATGCGGCGGTCTCCGAGCCCCGGGTTAATCTCTCTGAGCTTGTCTTTAAGATTTTTATAAAGCGCGCCGGAAACTTCGGGAGCACATTTGGAGCCCGTACAAACCAGCACATGCCTTTGAAACGGCGCCAGCGACGCTTTCTCCTGAGGTTCTGTCATACTTTAGACACTTTGTGCGTGCAAACCACGGGCATGGTCGGCTCGGCAGGGATCATGAACGTTCCGACTTCGGTCACGCCGTTTAAGATGCGATGCAGCATGAAGACCATGCCTTTGCCAAATCCCGTGGCAAGGCCGGAAGCTCCGCTTTGATGCATGTCATCTGCCATCGTGCACGGAATCTCCGCGGGACTCGACAGAATATTGCCAAGACCGCGCACAAATTTCCGGCCGGAACTCGCCGCCAAATCCCCCGCGGTTTCCTCACCCGCTTGCAGCGAACCCGCCGCCGCGAACAACGTCGTCAAAAGCAGTAAAAAGCAGGTCCTTTTTTTCATGCGTTTCCCCTGGGTTAAATCGTTTTAAATTTAAGCGCCGCAGCGTCAGGTAGCTTTTCGTCCTGCTTGCCCGCAGACGCATTTACATTCGCCGTGGTGCTCAAACCGGAAATATCCCCGGAAAGCAGAAAGCTGTTTTGCCCCGGCACAAACGGTTCTTCTTTAGGGCCTTGCTCACTGTTGAGCCCGGCAGTGACGTGCTGGCCCGCCGCCACTTGCAGCCAAGCGGGATGCGCGGTATCCGAAAAATGGGCCTGCCCGCGAAAAACATCGAGCCGCGTGTAAAGATGGCTCAAAAAAGGGTACACCCATACGCTCAAGAACCCATGGTCAGTGGCAGCCATCGCGTTGGGCGTGTGTAATTCCAGCAGCATACCCGCGTTTTGCGGGGCATGGTCGGCTTTGATCATGCCAAAATTGAGTTCAAGCACAATCGCACCTTTTTGTGAATTGCCCGGCAAACCTTTAATCAGCAAATCCGCCTTCTCGCTTAGTTCCAGCCGGCCAAACGGCGTTTTGATCTG
The DNA here is from genome assembly GCA_023247135.1 of Candidatus Omnitrophota bacterium. Classification (GTDB taxonomy): domain Bacteria; phylum Omnitrophota; class Omnitrophia; order Omnitrophales; family Aquincolibacteriaceae; genus JAHFHB01. The sequence continues at coordinate 6,811 of JAHFHB010000024.1, read as the reverse complement.
AAAAATCGTGTCATCGCCGCCCGCAATGCGGTCGCCAAGACCCAGCGGCATGCCCGCCTTCACGGGCTGCCACTCCGCAGAGCCGGCTTGCAAAATTTGTGCAGAGCCGTCCAGAGTTTCCACCGTCAGTGCAGCCGCCGCCGAAACCGGAAACGCCGCTTTTGCAAGTCCGGGGGCGGCCCAAAAAAAAAGCGCCCCAAGAACCATGATTTTATTTTTCATAAAGAATCCTTTCCCTCTGCCCAGGGCTGTGAGGCTACGTTTTTGCGAGACGGACACAGAGCAGTGTTTGATCATCATGCTGCGGCGCATCCTTTTGAAAAGTCCGGAGGACTGCATTCATCCGTTCGATCAATGACTGCGGCGTCATTGCGGCATTGCCGGCGTCTTCCACCGTTTTTAAGAGCCGCTCAGGCCCGAATTCTTCCTTTTGCGGATTGCGCTGCTCGCGGACGCCGTCGCTGTAGAGAATCAGCATATCGCCCGGGGTCAGCTCAAGGGTTTCGTCCGAATACACCGTGCCCTCAAAAAGGCCCAGCGGCGGACCGCCGTCTTTGCCGATGTAGCGGGCGCGCTTCTCTTGCGCATGATAATAGATCATGGCCTCATGGCCTGCAACGGCAAATGTAAAGACGCGCTTTTTATAGTTCAGTACGGCGTAAATCAGGGTGAGAAAAAGGCCCGCCGTGCCGCCGGCGACCAGACTGTCATTGAGTTCTGCGCAAACGTCTTTGGGCGGCCTTCCGACTTTACTGAGCCGCCTGAAATCCGCTGTGGCTTTCGCCATAAAAAGGGCGGCCGGAATGCCTTTGCCGGAAACATCCGCAATCGCGATGCCCCATTCGTCCGGAGTCAACCGTACCCAGTCGAAAAAATCACCGCCCACCTGTTCGGCAAAATGGAAGCTCCAGGCCAATTCGGCCAGGCCCCCTGCCGGCGGCGCCGCGGGCAAAAGGCTCTCCTGAATTTTCGCCGCCATACGCAGTTCGCGGTTCAAATGCTCGCCGGCAAAGCGCAGATCCGTAAATTTGATGCTGAGCGCCGCAACCCCGCTGAGCAGAAGGCAGACCAGCGGCAATATCAGCGGCAAAATCCAGTGCAAGCGGCTGAAGGCAAAAAGGTTGAGTGCGCCATACGCCACCGCGCTGAGCACAAACACGAGGAGCCCGGTGCGCAGCCGGCACTGGTAAATGCACAAAGCTGCGGGCAGGCCCAGCAAGACAATCAGCAAGAGCCGAACAAACCAGGGGGCTTCTTTCAAAAAATTGCGCTTTAAAAAAGTATCCAGCGCGGCCGCCTGAATAGAGAGCCCGACATCGGCATTGGAAAAAGGCGTAGGACGCAGATCGGTCGTGCCGGTCGCGGTATGCCCGACGATCACGAACTTGTCCCTGAATTTTTCCAGCAGGGCCGCTTTTTCCGCACCTTGAGAGTGCCCGATCACCTGCTGAAATGAAACATGGGGATAAGCCGCGAGCGTGCCGGGATAGTTGAGCCAGAAGCGGCCGCGCGAATCCAGCGGCGGCACCACACGGCCGTCCGGGTCCGCCAGCAAACGCGCGGGATGCACATAAACATTTTGCCGCCCGCTGATCTGGAACCGAAGCCGGCGCGTCACCCCGTCGCTTTCCGGATCCACGTTGACATAGCCGGTGGAGTCAGCCGCCTCGCGCAAAACAGGCACGGGAAAATTGGCCTGAAACGGATCCAGTGACGTGTAATAAAAAGGCAGCACGACAGGCCCGGCCTGCCGGATACCACGCGCCAGCAGTTCATCCTCGGAAGGGTCCGGGCTCTGCTCGGTAAAAAGAATATCAAAAAAAACACCGCGCGGATGCGCCTCGGCTAAAAGCTGCAGCAGTTCGGCATAAACACTGCGCCGCCAGGGCCATTCCCCCACGGCCTTCAGGCTGGCATCGTCGATTTGGACAAGCAGAATTCTGGGATCAGCCGCCTGCTGGCCGCGCAGGCGGAAACGCCAGTCGAGGGAAGCTTGTTCGCGAAAATCAATAAAGTGGAAGCATTCAAGCGTTGAAAGCAGGCCGGCCGAGAGAACCACAAAGAGCAGAAGAGCCCGCGTGCCGGGATGCTTGAAGGAAAGCATGAAAGCGTTTAACCGCGCCGCACCAAACGCCAGGGCCTGAACTTAAGATCATGCGTCATGTCGCGGATGTTGGCGGAAGTCTCCGTCAGATTGGCGATCATTTTAGAGATATCTTCGCTGTGGCCGGCAATGGCATGGTTTAGTTCATTCATCATGGGATTCAGCGAAAGTGTCAGTTGGTCAACACGATCAGCCATAAGGTTCATTTTGCTCACCAAAAGGTGCATGGGTACAGGGTCGGTTCCGGCGATGACTTTTCCCTGCGCAAGCGTAGCAGCTTCCACCGTTCCCGGCGACAGCTCAAGAAACTTTTCGCCCATCATGCCCAGCGTATCAATGAAGGCCTGTGAATCTTCTTTAAGCACCGTAGCCGGCGCGATTTCC
>JAHFHB010000024.1:0-4313 GCA_023247135.1 Candidatus Omnitrophota bacterium | reverse complement strand
TTCCGCGGTGACGAGAATCGGGCGGGCCTGTCCGGGCCGCGTTTCAATACGCACGACTTTGCCGACTTCATAACCGGCAAAACGCACGGGCGCGTTATTTTCCAGGCCGCTGATGTAGCCAAACTCAATTTGGCAGGTTTGATTTTTCCCGGTTGTAAACTTGCCGACGATAAAAGTCAGCCCGAGCAGCAAACCGATCGACAGGCAGATGAGCAGCCCTGACTGCACTTCTTCTCTGGAATAAGACATAGAACCTCCGTTTTAAGTTTCCAGTAACCCTTTGAGATAGGCTTCGCTTGTCTGCCGGAAGGGAATCGCGCCTTCGGGCTCGCCATGGACGAATTGCTGAATGTAAGGATTCGCAGTGTTTTTGATTTGCTCCGCACTGCCGGTCTCAAGCACCCGGCCCTTGTGCAGGACAATCATTTTATCCGCGATGCGAAAAGCGCTTTTCATTTCGTGCGACACGACAACCGACGTAATCTTCAGCTTGCGGCTTAGATCAAGAATCAGCTGGTCGATCATGCTGGCCGTGATCGGGTCCAGCCCTGCCCCGGGCTCGTCATAAAAAACAATTTTGGGATCAAGCGCGATCGCGCGCGCCAGCGCGACGCGTTTTTTCATGCCTCCTGAAATCTGGTGCGGCATAAAGTCCTCAAATCCCGTAAGCCCCACCAGCTCCAGCTTGACCTTCACGATGATCTGGATGATTTCTTCTGACAAATCCGTGTGCTCGCGCAGCGGCAGGGCCACATTCTCGCCCACCGTCATGGAATTAAACAACGCCGCCCCTTGAAACAGCATGCCGAACTTGCGCTTCACCCCATTCATCTTTTTTGTTTCAAGCCCAACGATGTTGTCGCCGTCGATGCAGATCTCGCCTTCATCGGGCTGGTACAAACCGACCAAATGCCTGAGCAGCGTGCTTTTGCCACAGCCCGAGCCGCCCATAATCACCGTGATCTGCCCATCGGGAATTTCAAGGTCAACGCCGTCGAGCACGGCCCGGTCGCCAAAACGCTTGACCAGCCCTTTGACGGTGATAATGCTTTTCCCGTTATCCAGTTTCGTTTTGTTCATGCGGGAAGCACGTAGTAAAGAACTGCCGTTGCCAGACAATCCACGACCAGGATAAGCACAATGGACGTCACCACCGCGGAAGTGGTGGCCTTGCCGACGCCATCGGCGCCGCCTTCGACGGCAAGGCCTTCGTGGCAGCTGACCAGAGAAATTAAAATCGCGAAAAGCCCGCTCTTGATCAGGCCGGTGTAGATGTCTTTAAGCACCAGCGCGCTGAAGGTTTTATCCAGATAAAGGTAAGGATTGATGTGTAATCCCAGCGAAGAAATCAGAAAACCACCGGTCATGCCCATGACATCGGTAATCACGGTTAAAAGCGGCAATACGATTAAAAAAGCCAGGCAGCGCGGAACCACGAGATATTGCACGGGGTTGAGCCCCATCGTAGAGAGGGCATCGATTTCCTCCTGGACTTTCATGGTGCCGATTTCAGCGGCGAGCCTTGCGCCTACCCTGCCGGAAAGCACAATCGCGGCGACCATGGGTCCAAGCTCGCGCGTTACCGAAACACTGACGAGGCTGCCCGTGTAAAGCTGAGCGCCGAATTGGCGCAGTTGATACGCGGCCTGCAGCGCCAGCACCATGCCGACGGAAGCGCCGACCAGGCAGATGATTCCCAAAGAATCCACGCCCATCAGGACAATTTGATGGATGACGTGCCGCGTGCGCACGAGTTTGTGTTCAAAAAATCCCCGGAAAAAAGTCGCCGTCACTTGCCCGGCAAGCGCCGTCAACCGGCTAAGGCCTGCGAGAATCTCCCCCGCCGTTCTTCCGATATTTCCAAAAAAGGTTTCCATAAAAAAGTAAACGCCTTAGGCCGCCGTCACGCTCAGGGCTTCAGTTTCAGAGGCCGCGAGAACAAAAACCTTGTCCAGCTTGGCAATTTCAAAAACGCTTTTAACCGAAACAGCAAGCTCTGTCAGCACCAGTTTTCCGCCGGCGCGTTTGGCTTTTTGCAGCGCCTCCACGAACGTGGCCAGGCCGGAGCTGTCGATGTAGCTTACTTTTTTAAGATTCACGATGATGCGGTGGCCGGGTTTCTGGGAAACTACCTGCATTTTTTCACGCAGTTCGGGCGAGGTATGAAAATCAAGCTCCCCCGCTAGTTCGAACACCACGACTTCGCCGTTTTTACGTTCGGAAATTTTCATAAGCACCTCGCTGCGATAAGCCGGGCTGAGTCTCAGCCCGCGGGTTTTTTATTCTTCAGGTATTTGATTAAATGCAGAAGATTGCCGTCCGTACACGTTTCGTCATAACAAACTTCGTCCATCAGCGCACGGGTCAAAAAATTGCCAAGCCCGCCCGGATTTTTCGGCGGCAGTTCGGGCAGCGGCGCTTTCAGAGGGTTAAAACGCTCCCCGTAATCTCGGATCGAAACCCGGGCCTGATGCGGCTGAAAGAACACTTTGAGATCAATGCGGCCTTCGCGGCCGGCGTACGCGTGCCGGATAATGTTGCTTAAACGCTCATCCACGGCCAGCAGCACTTCTCCCACCGCTTTTTCATCGAATCCGGCACTGCCGAGAATGGCGCGCAAGCGCGCGCGCACGCCAGCCAGTTCTGAGGAATCCGCCGGAATGCTCCAGGAAATTTCTGCATCCATCTATTTCACCGGTATCGCTGAAAATGAGGTCAAAGACAGGTTATTGTAACTTCTTTTAACGGCTGAAGCCCACCATTTTCTAATCAATTTTCTAATTTAGAAATAAGCACATGCCTTCCGCTCTATTTAAAAACCCAGCTTTTGCAATTTACGGATTTTACGTTTAAGAACAGCACCGGTTTCGCGCACAGGTTTGCGGCTCTCGAAACGTATGTCGGCTTCAAGATTCACCTGATCGCCGGCTTTCAGACTGCCAAGCGTCGTAGCTTTGAGCGTGTGCGGGATCACGGCGATTTTGACCAGGCGTCCGCGCACATCCTGAATCGTCAGGCTCACGCCATCAATCGCGACAGACCCTTTGGGCAGCATCCGCTCGCACAGTTTTTCAGGCACTTCAAACCAAAGCTCCGCGCTGCGGCCGCGGCGGCGGATAGACGTCAACTTTCCCGTCCCGTCCACATGCCCGCTGACAAAATGCCCGCCCACGCGCCGGCCAAAGCGCAGGGCACGTTCCAAATTTACCCGCACCCCCTTTTGCAAAAATCCAAGCGTCGTACATTGAAGAGTTTCCGGCACCCCATCGGCCTCAAATCCCGATTTCGAAATCGCCGCCGCTGTGAGGCAAACTCCGTTCACGGCAATACTTTCGCCGCGTTCGAGTTTCGCCTCTTTTTTCTCAAAACGAATGGCCAGGCGCAGTTTGTTTCCCGCTTTCACGGCTGAAACCACGGTTCCCCGGTTCTGCACAATGCCGCTGAACATTAAAAATCTCCTTCCAAAATTAAATCATCGCCGAGTTTTCTTGCCGTTAAATTGCGTAACTTGAATGCCTGGTCCGGACGGCTCACGCCACGACCTTCCACCGAAGTTTTTGCCGCGCGCCCGCCGATAATTTTGGGCGCCTGCACCAGCACCAGATGATCTGCCAGCTTTTCTTCAATCAACGTCCAGGCCGTTTCTGCTCCGCCCTCGCACAAAAGAGATGTTACGCCCAGTGCCCCAAGTTTTTTTAACAAAGTCGTGAGATCCAACCGGCCTTTGATTGCCGGCACGTCCAGCCAGATCACGCCCCGCCGAAAATGTTTGTCAGAGGTCTTGCAAATATTTTTACGGTCAATCGCTGCAAGCACCAGCTGGGGGCCTTTCAAAATCTTTTCGCGGCCGGAAAGTTCCACGCACGGATCCAGAATGACCCGCCAGGGTTTTTCACGCCCCCCCTTCGCATTCCTCCCCCGTACCGTTAAACGCGGATCGTCCGTCTGCCACGTACCCTTGCCTACCAGAATCGCATCATGCGCAGCCCGCAGTGTGTGCACAAATGCTCTTGAAGCCGGCGAGGAAATCCAGCGCGACAGCCCTGCCCGCGTTGCAATTTTCCCATCCAGCGACTGCGCCATTTTCAGCGTGACGTACGGCAGACCGGTTTGAATCCATTTAAAGAAGGCCGTGTTTAATTTTCGAGCTTCGCTTTCCATCACGCCTTTACGGACACGCATGCCTGCCCTTTTTAAAATGGAAAACCCGCGGCCCCGCTGTTTGGGATTCGGATCACCGCAGGCCACGACCACCTCGCGAATCCCGGCCGCAAGAATGGCTTCCGTACAAGGCGGCGTTTTACCCCAGTTCG
>JAHFHB010000263.1 GCA_023247135.1 Candidatus Omnitrophota bacterium | reverse complement strand
TCACCGTCTCAAGCAGGTTTTTAAAGATTATCTGGACCGGGGAGAATTGACCGGCCCCACGGCGGCGGCGGTTTTTAACCGCAATCCCTCTGAGCTTTCTGGCGCTGAAAATTGGGAAATTTTTGAAGAAGGCCTGAAAGATTATCTTTTGGCGATGGATAATTTGCCCCCCATAGCGGTACTGCTGGCCGCCCGCGAGAAAGAACTGAATGCCCGCAAGGAGCAGCTTTACTCGCCCGCACTCCTCGACATCGATCGTTCGTTCAAGGGTTTTACCGATGAGAAAATGGATCTGGCCAGCTTGCTGAAAAAACTGGCGGTTGTGCGTGAACCGCCGCAAGGTTCCGGCCCCGCGGTGATGCTCGCAGAAATTCGTCATGAGGCTGCAGGCGAGAATGGGAACAGCGCGGCCGTTCGCAAAATCGCGGAGAGAATAAAGAGTCAAATCACAAGTTCCATGTCACATGTCACAAGTGACATGCAAAAAGAGTTCAATCAAAAATATCAGGAATTCCAGACCGGGCAAATTCATGAACAGGCCTTCGCCCTTTTCCTCAAAGAATTCCTCGAATCACAACCGGCCCTGCAAACAGCCATGAATACGGAGGGTCGATCATCCACGGCTGTCTCGTCATTGCGAGGAGCTTCAAGCGACGAAGCAATCTCAGAGAAAGAATCTCCAGCAGTACATACCGCACCTGAAATTCTCCGACAATTGGAGCATCTCTCCGGCCACCAAAAAATGCTGCGTGAAATCGAGGGAACGAAATTTTTTACGGAACTAAAAGACTACGCGGTGCAGGTCAAAGACGGGCTGTTTCCGAACGAAGAAGCGCGGAGGCTAGACCGTGAGTCTGAAAACCTTGCGAGAGCGGTCCGGCTTGTGCATCTGAAAATCGACCACGCGGATTGGGATGAGATTCAAAAAACGGGTTTACTTGCGGATGACGGAAAATTTCAGGAGCTTTTAAAACCGGCTCTGGCATTTTATCGAAATGCAAAAGAGCGCGACCAGATCTTGTTTGGGGGTGTCGAAAAACGCTTGAAGCAGAATGCTGCGGGAAAATCCGGCCGGCCGGCGTGTCTTTTGGTGGCCGGTGGTTTTCACACGCAGGGCGTCACGCAGCTTTTGCGCGAGAAAAATATTTCTTACGCCGTGCTGATGCCGCAGATTGGCAAATTGCCGGATGAGCACGTTTACGCTGATCAAATGCGTGGACAGGTTTCCTGGGGCAAATACCTCAAGGAAGAAAATGGCAGCATCGATTTGCACGCCGCCTTTGTGCGCGCGACTCGCGATAAACTATTGGGCCATGGAATTTCCCTCTCCCGTGAAACGGGGGAGGACAGGGTGGGGGGCGATGCATCGCCTTTCGATCCGCGCCTTCTTAAAGCCTGGCGCGACCAAATCATCCGCAATCTTTCCGCCGAGGGCCGCATCACCGAAGCCGCCCATTACACGCGCTATCTCGACGAGATCAGCACTCCTGCCAATGAAGCGGAAAACGAATTCATCCGCACGTGGCGCGCCAACGTTCACCGTTTTGTGGACGGCCTTAAACGGCTGGACAGCCAAAAGCAACTGACTCCCGACAATGTTAGCCGTCTCCTGACGCCTTCTGTTTTGCCCCCCGCAGTATCGGCCAATGCAGGGGCCGCTCGTGCTGAACTGCACCATTTTAATCTTCGAGGCGGTGCACTTAAACCTCAAGACGAGGGTTTGCTGGGTGAGTTGCCTTCCTCCCTCTCCCCTCTGGGGAGAGGGCAGGGTGAGGGGGAATTTGCAGGTTCGTCGGTCAGTAAGACCGTCACCGCCAAAAGCGAGATGCGCGCAATTTCGCCTGAAATGCTTGGAGATTTCCACCGGACATTGAGAGATGCGAGAGATAGTGAGCTAACTTCGCTCCTGCGCTTCGAAGAAGAAAATGCAGATGCGGACAGTGCATTTCTCAGCGAGTTTGCGCTCGTGACCGGTTATTCTCAGCAGGCGCTTGAGCCGCATTTAAAGGATTTGAAATCGTTGGCCGTCATCGAACGGGTTTTGCGCCTGATTGATCGCAAGAGCCGGTTTGACTCAGATTTCGACGGAAGCAAATCGGGGGAAGTGATCAATCTGCAATTACAGAAGAACTACCTTTTCGAGTCGCCTCTCATGCAGGCGCGTCTGGAAAGATTATTAGATCAAAAAGAAAATAATTCAGACGCCACCATTGCCTGGATTCTTCATCAGAAACTGGAACGTGCGCGCGGCCACTATGAGTTCCCCTGGGGAGAATTTACTGTTGGGAATAACGGCCGGCTCTTATGGAGGGCTTACCAGCTTGATCCGAAAAATGATGAAATCCTCGATCAGACCCGGCTGCCAAAAACTCTTGAAGTGATTACGGGGGGCGACCTTCCCGGTCTTTATGATGCCCGGATTACGGACAAGATTTCGGCTCCAAAGGTTGAGAGAGAAATTTATCCGGGGGCAGTCGCAGCTCAAAAACTACGGCAAATTCGAGAGTCAATTCTGGCCGGTGTTGATGTGGATGAGAGACAGCTCGTTTTGGAGCCTGATGTCATCAAAACATTTTTTGGGATGCTGGGCCGGCAAATTGAAATATTGAAAAATGTGGATGAAACAAAAATCGATGTCGGTAAAAACTATAACGGGGTGGGTCCAAAAGCGCTTCGGAGCTATCTCGACAAGCTTACCCGAATTTATGATCCGGAAACAGGCCTGCGCCGCTCCGAGATGCGCGTTGCGGATTTGCCGGCACCGCAAACGACCTCGATAAAACAGCCAGGCCTGTCTTTGAAGCATGCCCGGGATTTCGCCGTCAATGCGTTCATTTCTTTTCTTCCAGTTCTGGCGTTGATCGGGCTTTCTTCGTTTCATTTATTTCCTTATCAAGCGGCCGTTGCTTTTTTTTATGCAACCATTGGAAGTTTCGCAGGTGTATTTCTCGCGCGTGGTTTTCAAAAAGGGGGCTGGCGCCGTTTTAACCGTCCGAGCTGGAATGATTTTAAAAATGATTTATTCACATCTATTCCGGTGATTGCCTGGCATATTCCCAATATGCTGCATGGCTTCGGGCAACATTTAACCCAGCCCTACCAGGAGCCAGGTCTTCAGGAGTCCGCTTTAACCATGCTGGCTGCTATTTCAGGGCTGACGATATTTTATGCAATCCGGGACCGCTGGCACGGGATTCTGAATAAATCCACAACACTGCCCGCAAGTTTTTCTGCCCGCGGCATCCAGGGGCTACTGCTATCGATTGTCGGGGTTGACCAGATCATGAAGTTTTTAGCGATCAAATTTGCTAACCCCTATTTTCATGCGGCCCCCTACGCGGCAGGCTCTATGACGGCAGGGGTTGTCGTGACACAGCTTTTTTTGGCAGCCATTGTTCTTGTCTCCAGCCACTACTCTCTGCCCATGGGGCTGGTGCTGCTTTTCGCAGGAGTTTACTCCAACATGATG
>JAHFHB010000262.1 GCA_023247135.1 Candidatus Omnitrophota bacterium | reverse complement strand
TGACCGGTCCGAATACTTTCACGGCTGCCGGGGATATCTGTCGCAATCACAGCCCGGCCCGAAGCCGCCGCCTCCAGAAGTACCAGCGGCATCCCCTCCCACAAGCTCGGCAAAACCAGAAAATCGCAGAAGGCTAAATAATCCGCCATGCGGCGCACATAGCCCAGAAAAACAAATTGCCCGCGCACATTCAGCTGTTCGGCCAGGTTCTCAATTTCGCTCAGCAGGGGTCCGTCTCCCGCCATGAAAATTTTCAGGCGTCTCCTGAAATGTTCGGGCAGGCGCGCCACGCCCTCGACCAAATAAACATGTCCCTTCTGAGTTTCAAACCGGCCGATACAAAGCCCATTGACCGTCTGCGCGTTCACCGCTTTCAACTCTTCCACATTGTCCATCACGGGCGCAGGACACGTGACGGCGTTCTGAATGGTCACGACATCCTGCGGCGGCACGCCGAAATGCCGGATTAAATTCGCACGCACGCTTTCATGAACTGCGGAAGCCTTGTGCCCGTACCGGAACCAGCGGGCCTTGTCCTGCCGCAGCACGTGTTCGGTGTGCAGGATTTTAAAGCGATTTTTAAATACGAGATCCAGTAAAAACGTGGTGTAGCGATGGTGCGAATGAATGACGTCGGGCTGAAATCGGCAAAAAATTTCCTGATAACGCCAAAGCACTTCCGGCGTGCGCCATTTTTCAACCGGCAGCCGGTAAACAGGGATCCCGGCCACACGCAGCTCACGTTCAAGGTCGCCTGAATTGACCGCGCAGGCCGCCTCGGCCCCAAAGTCACGCCGAACGCAGCGCGCAAGATCGAGCAGAACTTTCTCGGCGCCCCCCATACTAAACCGGGAATCGTACAAGCTGGTATAAAGCACTTTCATGCCAAAACCTCCGCTTGTCCGCGGCGGCGGCGCAGATAAAAAAGAATCCAGATCATGGAACAACAGTAAACCAGCGCCGTTGAAAGCGCAATCCCTTCCACGCCCCAAAGCCGCAGGAAAATGGCATTCAAAACACAATTCAGGCCAAGCTCGACCCAGCATTGAATCAGATAGATCCGGGAAGCGCGCAGCGCCACCAGCGCGCGGCCTAAAAGCAGCCGCACCAAACCCGGGCCCAGCCCCAGCGCGTACCAGGTAAAAATGCCCCGCAGTGTCTCCCGGTCTTGCAAAGAAATCTTTTGGGTTCCGTAAAAAAAATCGATCCAAATTCTGGACGTGGCCCCCATGAAAAGCGCCGCGGAAAAAGCGGCGATGAACACAACGCCGGTGTCCTGGCGTATTTTTTTCCAGAAATCTTTTTGCGCCTTCCCCTGCGCAAAAGACCAGTCGATGTGAAAAATATTCAGGAGGCCGGATAAAAAAAGCAGGTAAGGAATTTGCACAAGGCGGTCGGCGTAGCTAAGCAGCGACACACGCGCCGGACCCGCAAGCGCCGCGAACCACTGATCCACAAGCACCATCAGATTGACCGCCAAAAGCGCCAGTGTCTGAAAAATAGCGTCCTTAAAAAAAGAGCCCCTCGGCCAGCCTGCCGCCAGCACAACGCTTCCGGATGCGGACCCCTGGAATTTGCGCTGATAAAGCAAGCGGGCCCACACAAAGCGCGCGCCCTCTCCCGCCGCAAATCCGGTAGTCAGCGCATGGACTCCCAGCGTGCGATGCCACGCAAGCATCGCTGCAATCGCGATCCCCGAACGCAAAAGCGGCGAAAGCGCCCCAAACCAGAAAATCTTCTGCTGCAAAAAAACACCCTGAAAAGCCGCCGTTGCAAAACCGGCCCAGAGCAAAAGCTGCAGCTCCGCAAAAAACCAGGCTGCGCTCACCGCCACCCGCGGGTCCCAGCCGCCGGCCCGCAAGAGCGGCCCCAGAGCACACGCAAGCCCCAGGCCCAGCAAAGCCATGGCGGGAAATAGCCGCCGCGCGACCTCCAGGCAGATGGCCCTTGTCTGCGACACCGCTTGCCCGTGTTCCGTCAGGTAAGGAATCAGCGTGGCTTCAAAGATGGAACTAAACAGCGTCAGAAAAACAAAGGCCAGCATGTACGCAAAGAAAAATGCGTCCGTTTCAGGGCTGGCTCCGTAAATGGCCGCCGCTAGAAAGGGAACCAGCAGGCCGCCGATCCGGCCAAGCGCCGCAAGCACCGTCGTTTCAAAAAAGGGACGTTTGGAACTCATGCGATGATTTCAACCCGAACCGTGCCAAGCCACAGCACAGGCCCCATGCCCGATTTTTCCGGGCCATTATAAAACTCCAGCTGCAGCCAGCGCCCGCCTCCGGAAGTTTCGATTTCAAAAATAAAACGCTGCCACAAAGGCCCCGCCACAACAGCTGCCGGCGTCAAAAATTGTTCCTCGGACTGATTCCAGAGCCTGGCTTTGACCAGCGCCGCTTCCTGACCGGCTCCCGCATCCGCGCGCAGCATGATCGAAATACGTGCACGGCCGGGTTTTAAATGCAGCGCAACACCGCTCAAGGCCTTTTGATCCAGACGGTTAGTGCCTTTGAGGGTTTCAGACCACCAAGCGGTTGACGGCAGTTGAAGCGTGGGAACGTTGCCCGGCGTCTCGTTCAATGACCGCGCTTCCGCAGATGCTGATTCCCTAGACGCCCCCGAGGCACGCAGCCCCGCCTTGGCGCGCCCTTGCGCAGGCAGTCCCTCAAGCGAGGCTTCATACGCATGCCGGGCGTGCCTCAAATCCTTGCGCGCGAGGTAACGATCCCCGATCTCGCAAAGCTCGCGGGCGGTCGTCTGACGAAGAACGGAAAAAATCGAATAGGCTTTGGCATAAGCCGGCCAGGACCGTTCTTTTTCCAAAAATAGAAGGAGTTGCTCATAACTTTTCGCGTCCTCCGGCGTAAGCGCAAGCAGCATGTCCGCATTATGAAAGGCAGCCCATAAAACAGGATAAACCCCGCTCAGGTAAGGCGAAGCCTGGAAACGATAATGCCAGGACAGCGCTGTTTTAAGCCGCAAAATTCCGGCAGAGCGCTCCTCCTCTGAAGTCCAGCCAGGCTGCGTCAAAAAAATTGTTTCGATTTGAGTTTGCAGCCAGGCATTTCCAGGCTCAAGGCGGGCCGCCTCTTCAAAGATTTTTTTCAAGGCCGGCCCTGCCTGTTCTGCCGTTTTGTCAAACTCCGCCAGCTGCAAGCGGGCTTTCCCAAGAAAGAATCGGGCTTTGGCATCCCGGACCGCCCGCCGGCTTAAACCCGCATAAGCTTCCGCCGCGGATCGCAACACTTCCGGCTGTTTTCCAATCTCCCACTGCTTCCATAAAATGACAGCGCGCAGCTGCTGTCCGTGGATTGAAAAATCCGCAAAACTTTTCAGGAACTCAAGCTGCTTCAGCGCTTGCGGATAATGGCTTTGCCTCAACTGCGTCGCTGCCGCCTCCAGCCCGGCTTCAACCGCAGCCTGCCCTGCGCTCAAAGCAAACAGGCTGAGCACTGCCCCGCGCAGCCATTTTCTATTCTTC
>JAHFHB010000023.1 GCA_023247135.1 Candidatus Omnitrophota bacterium | reverse complement strand
TCCGAAATGCGGACGCTGCTTGGGAACGCGTCTAATAAAGTCGCAGATTTTTATCTCGCGGACAATCTTACCGTTGTGGCTCGCACAAGTTTGGTGGACGATATTATGGCCGAGTTGGAAAAGGTTCACCGCGAGATTGATGTGACTGAGATTGGAAATGTCATTCGTGGAGTGATTGCAAAACGGGTGGCGAGTAATCTTTCATCAGCAGCTCTTCAGTCTAATCTGACCTCAGACGGCGTGAAACTTGCGATCGATATTGTTTATGACAATGTTGCATTGGAACTCAAAGCGCGCGTCAACAATCGCTTTGATCAACGCGCGGCTGCGGCTGTCGAGGTTTCGGCTCAGGATTCGCGCAACCGTATCGCGGCGCTGGCGCAAGCGGCTTGGCGTTCTTATCAGGCGGGGCTTTTTGATCACCTGATTGTCTCGGGGGATCGTGAGCAACGGAATGATTTCACCGGAGAATTAACCAAGGCCGCGGATTCTGCCGCAGCCGTTAGAACTCTGCTGACCTCGGTTGGCAGTTTGTCGGATATAGGTGTTGGCAAAAAAGTGATTGTCGTGCACGGCAATTCTCAGTTGGCGCGTGCAACGGAGAATCAGCTTGGAGTTGGCATGGATCAAAGAAGTACCGCTGGGCTTTCCGAGGCTGACAATGCGCAGGTGGAAATCTTTGTATCAGCCGTCCAAATGGCTGCGGCTGCTTTGCTAGGCCCGCAGGCTGAGGAACTTGGAGCTACGGCTAAAAACAACCGCGTACTGGCGGCATCGCTGATTAAACAGCTGTTAGCTGTTAAAAATTTCCGGCTTGTTCAACAGGTCGGTGAAGGCGGCATTCAGCCTGTTGGGGATGGCGTTCAGGCTGTCCGCCAGGTTTTGGCGGGCTACATTGTGGCGTTACAGCAGAATGCAGCTGCTGTTCGTGCCGCTCGCTCCGCCGCGTAATCCAAGAAGAGAAGGTGCCAGGTACCCTCGCGCCCCTTCCCGGCGAGGGTACCTGGCACCTTCTCTGTGTTTAACGAAGTGATTGCAATATGCCCTAGCTTATCCTAACCTACTGTCACAGGATGCCGATCTTGCGAACGGTTTGTTGACAGAGGGAGGGGCTTGGGAAAGTGCTTGCGATCTATTCAAAAAACAGAGTACCCATTCGGTTAACCCAGGAGCGGTGGAATCATATTGCCACGCGGCATCCGGAATTGGTGCATCAAAAAGAAAAAGTCGGAGAGACAATCTTGAATCCCGATCTTATCCAAAAGGGAGATTTTGGTGAGCTTTTAGCGAGAGGCAAGTAATATGGACGCGTTAAAAATTCTTGAAGGCAAACCCTCTCTCCGCTGGGAATATGACGAAGAAGCGGATGTGCTTTATATTTCTGTTGGCAAACCACGCCCGGCCGTTGGCGTTGATATTGGTGATGGAGTGATTGTCCGTTACGACGGCAAAAAGAAAGAGGTTGTTGGTCTCACCATCATTGGATTTCGTGCGCGCACATTGCAAGGTTTGAAAGCGGCCGCATAATAAAATGGCCAGAAAAAAATAGTTAAGCTTGGTATGACCGCGAAGGGGATTACCTGGAGGTGATTGGATGCCATTGAAAGCGGGAAGTGGGAGCTGGTAAAACCAAAAAAAGGCCAGCTTGAGTGCTATGCCAAAATCGCAAGAGCGACATTGATACGCGACGCCCGGGTATGCTTAAAGCAGCGCAATCGTTCTGCGTATATTTTTTTTGAGGGGCCGGTTCAAAACCGGCCTTTTGTTTTCTGCCGCGTGAGAATTTTGAGGGCGGGTTTAGAACCCGCCCCTACGAGTTAATCTTCAAAGATTTTCGCCAAATAACAAAGGACTAACAGGTAAAAATGCCCATTCAGCGCGATGAGCGAATCGATAGTTTAAGAGGACTGTTTCTTGTCGTGATGACGATGGATCACTTCAAGGGGCTGCTCTGGCGTTTTGTGTATCAAGCGCCGGGTTTTGTGAGTTCCGCCGAAGGGTTTGCGTTTATTTCCGGATTTTATTTTTCGATGGTTTACCTGCGGTATGTGGCCGAACCCGCGAAGCTCATTCAGGCGGCAGGCAAACGCGCTTTTTTAATTTACAAATACAACATGGTGATTTTATTCGGTTTGATCGCCATGACCTACCTTGTGCCCATGTATCAGACCTATTGGGCCGAGTGGCTGCGCAGTTTTCATCAAAATCCAATCCGGTCTATTGTGGCGGATCTTCTTTTACTGCAAACGCCCAACTGGCTGGATGTTTTTTCAATGTTCATCTTTTTTGTGCTTTCGGCGCCGCTCAGCTTGCTGCTGTTTCATAAGAACAAGGGTGGGATTGTTTTGCTTGTGAGCCTGCTTTTTTGGGGCTTGGGACAGTTTGGCTATTCGGTCGCGACGATCACGAAGGTGTTTTTCCCGGAAGCGCAACCGGGGTATTTCAATCTTTTCGCATGGCAGTTAATCTGGCATTTAGGTCTGTTTTTCGGCTATCGCTCGGCACGCGGTCTTAAGAATATTTGGCTGGATTCAAAATTTATTCTTCCTGCAGCCGCAGGAACGGCCATTTATTTGTTTCTTGCACGCCACGGAATCATTCCTGCGCCTTTCGATGGGAAGGCCTTTCTCAAGGTGACGGACTTGAGCT
Source organism: Candidatus Omnitrophota bacterium (assembly GCA_023247135.1). Lineage (GTDB taxonomy): Bacteria > Omnitrophota > Omnitrophia > Omnitrophales > Aquincolibacteriaceae > JAHFHB01. The sequence goes on along the minus strand of JAHFHB010000023.1, from coordinate 10,483 downwards.
TCCTGAGAATTTTTAATTTTTGCATATTGGCTGTGATCGTTCGGGCCCTTTTAAAAAAGATTCCGCCAGACAGAGGTCTGCCGTGGGTGAGTTTTCTCGGTAAACATTCTTTGCAGGTCTTCGCTTATCAGCTGGTGCTCATGTATTTGCTTATGCCCTTTAATGAGCGTATCATTCAATCCATAGGCTTGCGCGGGCATGCTTTTTATGTTTTGCTTATGGTCACTACGTTGACATTTCCGGCACTGTGGCATGCCCGGGTACGCGCAACAGTCAACACTTCATCACGGAGAGTAAGATGACAACAACCAAAAATAAAAACAGGACGAAAATTATTTATTGGGTGACTATCTTGAGCGCCTGCACGATGGGCGAAACAGCCGGAGACTTTTTCTCGTTTGGTTTAAAATTCGGTTATGCCTGGGCCTCGTGCTTTTTGCTGACACTGCTTACGCTGGCGCTCATTGCAGAAGCACGTGCGAAAACGCCTAACGAAGCCCGCTACTGGACGACGATCGTCATTATGAGCACGACCGGAACTGCCATGGCAGATTTTCTCACGCGCACGCTGAAATTGGGTTACGGCGGAGGCTCGGCTCTTTTAACCTCGCTGTTTGGTCTTGTTTATTTGGCAGAAAAGATTTACAAGCGGGCGAAACATCGATCGGCTGGGGATTCCGGGCTGCCTCACATCAGCCTGGATGTGGCCAGCAAGTCTGTGCTGCCGCAAATCAAGATCGGCGCGCATACGCACAGCTTGCCGGCGACGGACTTTTTTTACTGGGCAGCTATTTTAGTGGCGAGTACCTTTGGTACGACCATGGGAGATTTTGTCGCCGACGTCCTGGGGTTCGGTTTTGGCGGAGGGACTTTATTTTTGGGCAGTCTGCTTGCACTGGTACTGTTTGTAGAATTTCGCTCACATATTCCAAACAAACCGCGTTATTGGACGGCGCTTGTGATTACGAGCACGATTGGCGCAACGACAGGGGACTTTCTTACGAAAGAAGATGCTTTGAACCTGGGTTACGGCTGGGGCTCGCTCATCTTGATCGGTGTTTTTGCCGTTATTTTTTTAATCCGCCGATCCCTTGAAGAAAAATGAAGGGGGATAAGCAGGAGACAACATGGCGACGATTATTCTGCTTTTAATTTCAAATATTTTTATGACATTTGCCTGGTACGGGCATTTACGTTTCAGAGACAAAGCGCTATGGATCGTGGTGCTTGTCAGCTGGCTGATCGCTTTTTTTGAATACTGTTTCCAGGTGCCTGCGAACCGCATCGGATACGGGGCTTTCAACGCCGCCCAGCTGAAAACCATTCAGGAAATTATTACCCTCGTTGTGTTCGCCTTCTTCTCCGTTTTTTACCTCAAGGAAGGCCTGCGTTGGAATTACCTCGTGGGCTTCGGTTTCCTGATCGCCGCCGCATTTTTCATCTTCAAAAAATAGCATTGCCCCGCCCTCAGCTTACTTTTTCAAGATTTCTGCGTGAAAATCATGTTAATCAATAGCAATCTTTAAATAGCAATTCAATAAAATATTAAGTATCTAAGACCCTAAAACGGGGTAAAAAATAAAAGATTTGAAAATTATTTAAAAAGATGTTAAGTTCTGCTTATGCGGATTAAAAAAAATTAATTATGGGGGAAAATCTATGACGGTAAAAAGAGTTCCGGTAAAGAAGATTCAGACCGCGCCAAAAGTAGTCGCAGTTGCGACTGCTTTTTTTATTTTGACGGCTCAGACACTCCCGGTGTCTCTTTTTGCGGCGCCTGCTGAACTTCCTCCCATGCTTGCGCAAGAACATTCCGCACCGGCGACGAATCCCGACGAGGTGAAACTTCCGGCCACAGAACCCCAGGCTGTGCCGGTGGAAGAAACCTCGCTAGATTATCTTCAGCACGACTTTTTATTGACGCGGGTGCCTACTACGCCCAGCCATTCTGTGCCGCAGGCTTTGCAGGTGCTTGATGATTCTCCGCATGCGCAAGCGTTGGCCGCAGTCCAGCAGGATTACACGTTTTCAGGAGCTCTCGATTTTCTGAAAAAACAAACCTCGAAGTTGGCGGCGGCTGTGGTTCAAAACATCACAAAAGAAAACCTTCTGGCCGTAGCACGCTTGCCGTATGAGGTGGGTCTGGCGGTTATCGATGGGGTTGTCATGATGTTTACAAGCTACCAAGCGGACAATCTGGACGCAACATCGGCTCTTAAAAATGTGCTCGATGGTTTTCGCACGTCATTTTTGATGCATTTTCAACCCCATGAGCCTGAACCGAGTTATGCCGACCGTCAAGGGGCTCGAGACCGGGGGGATCGCATTGAACACACGGCAAGTCTGAAAGACGACGGAACGGATTTGGATGTCTACGAGTACCGGAGTGATGAAGCCTCCGTGCGTGTGATTGAATCGGATGAGTTTTTAGCCCGTATTGAAAGCCAGAGGAATAAGGAAGTCAGCAACGAGCAGCTTCATGTGCTGGCCCAGGAACTGACGAAAGCCATCGATGGGTCTGCAGAGCGCTACCGGTCCGAACCGCCGACTGTTTTTTCGGGAGAGCCGACTCTCGCAACTTTTGCATCCGCCTCTCCGGCCGCGACCGTGAATATCGTGCAGACGTCGTCGTCAATATTCAGAATTAACTATAATGTCTCGAATTCCGGAAGTTACGCGGGCGGTATCATTAACTTTGTGCCGGCCAGCAACGTCAGCAGTTTGAGTAAATTCACTTTTGAGATGCTTACCAATAATACCTGCGGAACGACGCGTAACTGTCTTAAGCTCGAAGTAGTTGACGCGGCTAACCGCAAAGCCTCCGTTTATATCCGCGGGCTGAATGCGGTGTACCAGCAGGTGGATATTCAATTCGCGACGCTGCGTATTTCGCGGCCCGACCTGGACTTTACACAGATCAAACAGATTAACTTTGTCGAGGATTCTACTTTAGCCAATCCAAAAAACGGCTATTTAGAAGTGAAAACCGGCGGGCTGGCTTTTACGCCGACAATCAGCGGAACGGCCTACACTCAGAGTGCGCTGACAAGTTTGCCGGGATCCCCGGTGGTTGGGAGCGGCAAAGGGGATGCCAATAATAATTCTACGGTGACGACGAGCCAGACGAGCGCCCAGGATTTTTCGATGGCGTATACGCTGACGGATGCGGATGATTTCGGGTTTACGGCGCTGAATTTCGGGGCGGCCCAGAATCTGTCGAGTGGCATTGTGCTGGCCGCGACGGTGGCGAGCGGGAAGAAAGTCAAGGTGGAGGTCAAGGATATCAACAATAAAATTGCGGATTTTTGGCTTAGCGGCACAGGCGCTAAATTGAATTATGCGCTGACTTTGTCCGGAGCGGATAACGTGCCGCAGGGCTATGATGCCACGTCGATTAAACAGATTACGCTGGTGGTTGACAAGGCCAATGCCGGTGCGGCCGGAACATTGACGGTCGAGACCAAGGGCCTGGATTATACGCCGAGTATCAGCGGAACGGCCTACACTCAGAGTGCGCTGACAAGTTTGCCGGGGTCCCCGGTGGTCGGGAGCGGCAAAGGGGATGCCAATGGCAATTCAACGGTGACGACGAGTCAGACGAGCGCCCAGGATTTTTCGATGACCTATTCGCTGACGGATGCGGTGGATTTCGGGTTTACGACGCTGAGTTTTTCGCCCACTCAGATTTTTTCGAGCGGCATTGTGCTGGCCGCGACCGTGGCAAACGGGAAGAAGATCAAGGTTGAGGTGAAGGATGTGAACGGGAAGATTGCGGACTACTACCTGATCGGCACCGGCGCCAAGCTGAACTACACCTTGAGTTTGACGGGAACGGATGTGCCCAGCGGATTTGACAAGACGCAGATCAGTTTGATGACGTTTGTCGCAGATCAGTTGAATACGGGTGCGAGCGGAACGTTGACAGTGGAGACCAAGGGCCTGGACTATACGCCCACGCTTACCGGGACGACTTATACCCAGAGTGCGATTACGAGCCTGCCAGGCTATCCGGTGATGGGGAGCGGGAAAAGCGATGCGAACGAAAATTCCGCGGTGACGTTGAGCCAGACGAGCGCGCAGGATTTTTCGATGACCTATTCGCTGACGGACGCGGTTGATTTCGGGTTCACCACGCTGAGTTTTCCCACCGGCCAAAACCTGGCTGGCGGACTTGTGCTCGCAGCCAACATTCCGCTTGGGAAGAAGATTAAAGTTGAGGTTAAAGATGTTTCCGGCAAGATGGCCGACTATTACCTGAGCGGAACGGGTGCTAAGTTGAATTACACCTTAAGTTTGACGGGAACGGATGTGCCCAGCGGCTTTAACTCAGCGCGGATTGCTTTGATCGCCTTTGTCGCCGATGTTGCCCTTTCCGGAAACAGCGGGACTATTGCGATTGAAACAAAAGGAATGGATTACGCGCCTGCACTGACGGGTACGGCCTATACGCAAAGTGCGATCACGAATCTGCCGGCCTATCCGGTGCTGGGCAGCGGCAAGGGAGACGCTGACGGCAATTCCTCGGTGACAGTCAGTCAGATCAGTGCGCGCGATTTTACCATGGACTATGCGCTCACCGATGATGAGGACTTTGCGTTTTCGGCCGTGAGTTTTCCCTCCGTGCAAAATTTATCGAACGGGATTGTCCTTGCGGCGAACATCGCCAGTGGTAAGAAAATCAAGGTGGAAGTTAAAGATAAGACGGGCAAAATTGCGGATTACTATTTGGCCGGCACAGGCGCCAAAATGAACTACACGCACAGTTTGTCCGGAACCGATGTGCCCGCAGGGTTTGATAAAGCAAAGATTTCTATGCTGACCTTTGTGGTCGATATGGCCAGTTCCGGAAACAGCGGAAGCATTGCGATCGAGACGCAGGGGCTGAATTATACGCCGGCGTTGACGGGGACAACGTATACGCAGGGTGCGATTACGAATCTTCCGGCGTACCCTGTGCTGGGCAGCGGCACGGGAGACACGGACGGCAATTCAACCGTTGCGATCAATCAAACCAGTGCGCGCGATTTTACGATGAACTACACGCTTGTCGATGATGAAGACTTTGCTTTTTCGACCGTGAGTTTTGCCGCCGTACAAAATTTGTCCAGCGGTATTGTGCTTGCGGCGAACATTCCCAGCGGCAGGAAGATCAAAGTGGAAGTCAAGGATGCTGGCGGCAAGATTGCGGATTATTATCTGACCGGAACCGGGGCTAAGCTGAACTACACCTTAAGCCTGACGGGAGAGGACGTTCCCGCGGGATTTGATAAAACGAAGATTTTGATGCTGGTCTTTGTGGCGGATGTGGTTCACGCCGGCAACAGCGGCAGTGTTGCGATTGAGACTAAGGGCATGAATTATACGCCTGCGCTCACAGGAACGGTCTATACGGTTAGCGCGCTCACGAATCTGCCGAATTACCCCGTGTTGACCGCGGGCAAGAATGATCCGGATGATAATTCGACGGTGGCTATCAACCAGACCAACTCCAAGTACTTCCTCTTAAACTATGAGCTTACGGATGCGACCGACTTTGCTTTTGCGGCGCTGAGCTTTCCGTCGGCGCAAAATCTATCGAGCGGCATTGTGCTGGCTTCGACGGTCACCAGTGGTAAGCGGATCAAGGTTGAAGTGAAGGATTTGGCCGGAAAAATCGCGGATTATTATCTGATTGGAACCGGGATTGCCCAAAACTACACGCTGAGTTTGACCGGCGAGGATGTCCCCGCAGGGTTCGATTCAACCCAAATACTGTCCATTACGTTTGTAGCGGATGTCGCCAACTCGGGGAATTCGGATGTGTTTTCGATCGTGACGAGCGGAATGAAGATCTCGCCGTCGATCACCGGAACGACCTATACGCAAAGCGCCATTACGAATCTGCCAGGGTATCCTGTGCTGGGCACCGGGATCAACGATATGAATGATAACTCGTCAGTGACTGCCGCGCAGACAAGTGCGCGTGACTTTACCCTGGCTTATACGCTGACAGACAGCATTGATTTTGCCTTCTCGACCTTGAGTTTGGCCACCCCGCAAAACTTATCGAGTGGAATCGTGCTTGCGGCCAATCTGGCCAGCGGTAAAAAGATCAAGGTGGAAGTCAAGGATGCCAACGGAAAGATTGCCTCGTATTACCTTGTGGGCGGCGGTAGCAAGCAAAATTATGCCTTAACGCTCGTGGGGGACGGAACGCCCACGGGTTTTGATAATACGCGGATTACTCAGATCACGTTTGTAGTAGATGTCACGAATGCCGGCAGCAGCGGCAGCATTGCGATTGAGACCAAGGGAATGAATTATACGCCCGCTTTGACCGGGACGGCCTATACGCAGAGCGCGATCACGAATTTGCCGGGGTATCCCATCCTTGCAAGCGGGAAGAATGATCCGGATGACAACTCGACGGTCGGTGTGGATCAGACCAGTTCCAAATATTTCAGCATGACCTACGCATTGACGGATCCCGAGGATTTTGCATTTGCATCCTTAAGCTTCCCGTCGGTGCAGAATCTACCCAGCGGCATCGTGCTTGCGGCCAATATTGCCGGCGGCAAGAAAATCAAGGTCGAGGTGAAGGATGCGGCCGGGAAAATCGCCGACTACTATCTAATCGGAACCGGCGTTAAACAGAATTACACGCTGAGTCTCACCGGAGAGGATGTGCCCACCGGATTTAACAAAGCACAAATATCCCTGGTCACGCTGGTGGCGGATACCGCCAATGCCGGGACTGAAGGTGTGATTTCGGTTGAAACGAACGGGATCAAAATTGCTCCGTCGATCACGGGGACGACGTATACCCAAAGTGCGATTACCAATTTGCCGGGGTATCCCGCTTTGGGCAGCGGAATTAACGACATGGATGATAATTCGTTCGTGACGCTGAGTCAAACGAGCGCGCGCGATTTCACTATGGCCTATACTTTGACCGACAGTGTTGACTTTTCGTTCTCCACCTTGAGTCTGCCGACGCCGGCGAATTTCTCAACCGGAATTGTATTGGCGGCGAACATCGTCAGCGGCAAGAAAATCAAGGTGGAAGTGAAAGATGCCGGAGGAAAGGTCGCCGCTTATTATCTCGTGGGAAGCGGCAGCAAGAAAAATTACACCCTGACGCTTGCGGGAGATGGGACCATTACGGGTTTTGATAATACGCGGATCAGCCAGATCACGTTTGTGGCGGATGTCACGAATGCCGGCAGCAGCGGCAGTGTGGCGATCGAGACTAGGGGCATGAACTACACGCCCGCCCTGACCGGAACGGTCTATACGCAGAGCGCACTTACGAACCTGCCGGGTTATCCCGTACTTGCCAGCGGGAAGAATGATCCGGATGACAACTCGACAGTCAGCGTGAATCAGACCAGTTCCAAAGACTTCAGCATGACTTATGCATTGACGGATCCCGAGGATTTTGCATTTTCAACGTTGAGTTTTACGTCCACGCAGAATTTATCGAGCGGGATTGTGCTTGCGGCCAATATTGCCAATGGTAAGAAAATCAAGGTTGAGGTGAAGGATGCTGCCGGGAAAATTGCCGATTACTACCTGACCGGAACCGGGGCTAAGTTGAACTACACGTTGAGTCTCACCGGAGAAGACGTTCCTACGGGGTTTGATAAAACCCGGATTGTGCTCATGACGTTCGTGGCGGAAACCTTGAACGCCGGAAGCAGCGGAACTTTCGCCGTGGAAACCAAGGGGCTGAGCTACTCGCCTGTGATTACGGGACAGGCGTATAACGCCGCAGCGATTACGAATCTGCCCGATTATCCGGTGTTATCGGCGGGCAAAAATGACTCCAACGATAACGCGGATGTGTCTGTGGACCAAACCAGCAGCAGTGCCTTTGTGCTGAACTATAATCTGACCGATCCGGAAGACTTTGGTTTTGCCCGCATCGCGTTTACTACGCCGAAGCCGCTGACTCAAGTGGTTTTTGCGGCCAACCTGGCGAGCGGACAGAAAATGAAAGTCGAAGTGAAAGATGCGAACGGCAAGAAAGTCAGTTTCTGGCTTGCCGGGGGCGGAAGTCTGCTGAATTACACGCTCGATTTAACCGGAGAGCATGTCCCCGCGGGATTTCTAACGGATTTTATCTCAGAAATCGTCTTTGTCGCAGACCCAGTATCCATGGGAACGAGCGGCTCCATCAGCCTGGAAACTGGCGGGCTTGAGTATACGCCCGTGATTACGGTTTAACGTACCCATAAGCCTATCAAGCTTAACCTGTCTGGTGTATCCCCCCCCACGCTGTCTTGACTGTTGCACTTGTGAGAGGAAAGACGATAATAGGGCCGCTGTCAAAAAAGGGAGGCGGTGTTATGAAGAAATGTCCTCATTGCGGTGCGGAGTTTGGTTTTTTTCGGTTTGTCACCCGGTTTGGGGCCGACACGCTTATTGCGCATCCTTCCACTTTGTCTAAAACCCACCGCCGCGAGCATTTCTGCGCAAGCTGCCGGAAATTATTCTGGCTGGAATTTAATCAGCGCGAAATGCAGCGGTGCCTGCGCAAAGGCATGAGCGGATTGCTTGCCTGGACTGTGGTTTATTTGCTCGTGGCCGTGTTCTTGCTGAAGCTGAGTCCTTCCTACATCGCCGGCCTGGCAGCGGTCTTTGCTTTTGCCGGTTATCCGGTTTTTATCAGCTGGATCAAATACGAAAGTGTCCACCTGATCGCCAAGTAGTATGAAAATTCTCATCACCGGTTTAAACGGCATCATTGGCTGGAACCTCTTCAAGACCGCTTCAAAATTACTTCCTCAAACTGCGGGCACCTATCGTGAGGCACATCCCGGCTTAACAAATTTAAATGTGACACGGCTTGATGCCGAAAGCATCGAGGCCCTGAAAGCGCTGCTTCACACCGTTGAACCTGAAATCATCATCCACTCCTGGGCCATGTGCGACCTGGATCTTTGCGAACAAATCCCGTCCATGGCTGAGAAGATCAATGTCGAAGGTACGCGCATGCTGCTTGAGGCCGCGTGCGGCCTGGCAAGTCTGAAACGATTTGTGTACGTTTCGACTGATCACGTGTTTGACGGCGAAACGGGGGATTACACGGAAGAAGACCTGCCGTGCCCCAAGCACGTGTATGGCCGTACCAAATACGAAGCCGAAAAACTTGTACAGGCTTCCGGTTTGCCCTGGCAGATTCTCAGGCCCGGACTTGTGATCGGCGACAGCCTGCAGGGCCGCAAGGGCCCGCGCGATTTTCTGCTAACCCGCATCCGTGCCGGCAAACCCACGCATTATTTCACGGATGAATGGCGCTCGCCGATTCCCGCACCTGAAATGGCCCAGCGCGTCACGGCCATTGCCTGTTCAAAAGAGTCGGGGATTTTTCATGTGGCGGGCCGTGAAGTTTTCAGCCGCTACGAGTTGGCGCAAAAGATCGCACGCGATCACGGCTACACCACCGAAAACGTTTTCCCGCGCCTGCGCTCGGAAGACCGTTGGGCCGCTATCCGCCCCAAGAACCTCTCTCTCACGACTCTGCGAATTATATAAATAAACAATATTTTTATTTACTTTTACATAAAAACAGGCATCATGTTTTAGTTTGGAATATTTTTAAAACCCTCTTGAACTTATTAAACTTAATAGGTTATTATTTCTAATGATGTGGCTTATCAAAGAACATCGCTTGATTGAAAAGATCTTGCACAAGTTGCCGCCCGAGATCATCAAGAAATACGAGCTGTGGAAGGATATTATTTTCCGGCATGGGCCTGAAAAACTGAGAGAATTTCCCGGGTTCCATGATGAAAAGCTAAAAGGGGATCGGGAAGGCCAGCGATCTTCGCGCTTAAGTTTGTACTACAGAGTCATTTACGCGGTGGAACGCAATGAAGTGACGGTTTATGTGTTTGAAATTACTCCGCACAAATATTAGAGGGGCTCATGAAAAGGATTAAACACGACGAGTTTGTGACAGCCAGACCGCATGCAAAAATTACTTGCGGAGAGGTGATTGCGATGCTGCGTGAGCTTAAAGGCTGGACTCAGGGAGAACTTGCCAAGCGGTGTCACATCACCCCGTCCAATCTAAGCCTGCTTGAAAACAATAGGATTGAGATCGGAAAGCGCCGGGTTGAGCAATTGGCCAAAGCATTTGATGTTCATCCGGCCATTATCATGTTTCCGGAATACGAAGCTTTGGAAATCCAAAAAGCGGCCTGAATATCCTAAGGTCCCAAACCCCGTCTCATGAATAAATTTTGGACGAACCCCCTGAAAAATTATTTTCTCGCCTTCAATTTTGCTGCCCGACGTGCGCATTCGTGAAATAATCAAGAATAGTTTGTTCCAGCCAATCGTCCAGCCGAAAAGGGCATTGGCCCGAAACGAATCCCAAATGTCCGCCGTCCGGAGTCAAAAGCAATTCCAGATAACCGGAGTTGCTTTTGATTTTTTCAAGAGGAAGATCGCGCCTGGGTAAGAGAGGATCGTTGGCCGCATGAATCAGGAGGGTGGG
>JAHFHB010000261.1 GCA_023247135.1 Candidatus Omnitrophota bacterium | reverse complement strand
TGCTCACTCATAGTTCAAATACTCCTTGGCGATTTTTTTTGTGCGCTGCCAGGCTTGCGGGGTATCCGATGCGAGTACAAAACGAGCGCCTGCGACGGCACGCATGTTCCGGCGGGCTGCCAGCAGCGCCGGGAATAAATTTCTTGCGAAATCGTACGGGGTTTTTTTCGGAATCCATTTAAAAATCTCCGGAGAAGCAATGAGAATACCTGCATTGACCCATTGGCCCGAAACCCGACCGTGATAGCCACGCCGTTCCACAAATTTAAGAACCCGCCCGGCGCGGTCTGTGCGGACATGTCCGGCAAGAATCCCGCTGTGCCGCGTCTTGGCGGGATTAAAAACACCGATTGTGACCAGCGCGCGCCGCCGGCGGTGTTGCCTGGCCAACGCCACGATCGGAAAATCCGTTAGATTATCGCCGTACAAAACCAGGAAAGGTTTTTGCCCCAAGTATCGTTGGGCGTTTTTTACGCCGCCGGCAGTACCCAAAAGTGTTGGTTCGTAGGAAAAATTCAATGTCATGCCCGCCGGGCCACAGGTTTTTAAAAATCGCCGGACTTGTCCGGCATGGTAATGTCCATTGACGACCACATTGCGGATACCGTGCCGTTTCAGGTATTGCAAATTCCACTCCAGAATCGGTTTGCCCAGCACTGGCAAGAGCACTTTAGGTTTTTGCGCGCAGTAACGCCGCATACGCTCACTGCGGCCAGCAGCCAGGATCATGGCGTTCATAAATATCCGTAATTATTTTTTTGCCGTGTAATAAAAAAACAAAAGTCCCTTTTTGAGACTGAAAGCCGAGAATTTTGAATTTCTCAGCAAATCAAGTAGCTGGGGCCAATGGTTGAGATAGTCGCGCATAAACTCTTCTTCTTCCAAATGTTGTTTTCTGAAAGCGCGGGAATAGGCAGTCAACGCGGCCAGCGGCGAGCATAACACTGCTTGGGCACAGCGCAGCTGCATGGAATCATAATGATCAACCAACGCCAAAGTGCCGCCTGGTTTGAGGCAGGCATAGGCATCATCCATCAAGGCTTTGATATTGGCTAGCCCCCCTAAGTGGTGCAGCGAATGCGCGCATAAAATCCAGTCAAAGGTGTTGGGTTTAAAGGGCAACTTGTCGGAGGATGCGGCGACAAACTGCCAAGACCTGCCGCCTGGGGCCTTGCCGGGCGAGGCCTCGACCAAATCGGATCCTGTCAGGGATTTCATGCCATGCGCTGCCAGCAAATCCAGCATTTCGCCTTCTCCGCAGCAAACATCCAGAATACGACTTGTCTGGGGTGCGGCTAGAACGCCGATCCGTTCGAGCTTCTTGCGGTGTGTGGCCCAACGCCGTTGAGTGAGTGCGTTTGAGCGGTAGGCCTCATGCCATTCTTCCGATTCGCGCCGGATTTTTTTTTCTTCGATGTCTGCGCTCATTTTTTCCGATCCGGATCACTTTTTTCAAGATGGTGCATGTATTCAAGCCGTGAATCAGTAAGATTGAGAAGTGTTTTGCTCCCTTCAAAATCAAATCGGAAATCGAGCCGTTTAAAACCAGATTCGTGCATGAGCAGGTCGATCTGCGAATGCTGCTCGTCTGCGTACAGAAGCAAAAACCCGCCGCCGCCCGCGCCGATGATTTTTCCGCCGAGAGCTCCTTTTTGCTTGGCTGATTCATAGACCGCATCAATGCGAGGATTGGAAATTTTATTCGACATTTTCTTTTTGACTTGCCAATGCTCGTCCATGAGCAAACCAAAACCCCGGAGATTTCCGTTTTCCAGAGCCGTAAGCGTTTCGTAACCGATTTCCTTGATGCGATTCAAGCAGGCTTCGACCTGCTGATGGCTGCGATGCTGATCATCCTGCATGGCCTTGTGCTGATCACAGAGCACCTCTTCGCTTTTGCGCTGAATGCCGGAATAGTACAAAAGCAGATTTTGTTCAAGACGCCGGATCGTCGGCATGGGGATGCCCGAAGGCCGCGTCGTGACGTGTCCTTCCTTATCGATTTCCATGACCAGTAATCCCCCAAACCCCGCGATATAGGCATCCTGCTTTCCAATCGGTTTTTTCAGCGTCTCGATTTCAATTTTGCAGGCCAGCTCGGCCAACGCACTGGTAGAAATTGGCTTGCGAAGATAGGTTTGCAGCGCGTTTAAAAGACCCACCAGATAGCAGCTGGAGGAGCCCATGCCCGTGCCGGCAGAAATATCCGCAAAAGAAATAATCTCAAGCGTATCTTTAATTCCGAAATGCATCAGGGCTTCGCGGGCCAGCTCATGCTGAAGTTCCTTCACCGATTCGACCGTTTCAGATTTGGAATATTTCACGCGGAGCAGCTTATCGATGAAGGGCGTATTCAAGGCCACGTACATGTATTTGTCGATGGCGCTTGTGAGCAAAAATCCGCCCTTGAGGCTGTAGTAAGAGGGAAGATCGGTCCCGCCGCCACCGAGGGTAATGCGAAAAGGAGTTCTCGTAATGATCATAACCCGGGAATTCTCCGGTTATTTAAAACAGATGAAAAAACAGCTTTTGGCCGCCTGGCCACACCGCGCTTTCATTTTTCGACTAATATGGTTTGAGTCTTAAGAAAAAAGGGGGACAGGCTACTTTTTTGATAGGTAGCTCTTGTGCCGCAACCTTAAACAGAAGCCTAGCGATTGCGATCGAGACTGCGGTACTGAATGGCCTCCGCAACGTGCGAAGCTACCACCTTTTCGGAGCCGGCCAGGTCAGCGATGGTCCGTGCGACTTTAAGAATTTTGTAATAAGCCCGCGCTGAAAAACGCAGCTGGCGCATGGCGGTTTCAAGCAGTTTTTGGCCGGCGGTATCCGGCAAGGCCCAGCGCCGCAGTTCCCGGTGGCGCATCATGGCATTGAGTTTGTAGGAACAGTCCTCAAAGCGTTTGGCCTGCAGACTCCGGCAAGCCAGAACCCGCTGGCGTATGGCGGCAGAACTTTCTTCTGAGGCTTCTTGCACGAGCGATTGGTACGAAAGCGGCGGTACTTCAACGTGTAAATCCAGCCTGTCGAGGATGGGGCCCGAAATTTTGGATTGATAGCGCTGAACCTGCGGAGCTGGACAGCGGCAGGAGCGGCGTGGATCCGTCAGGTAGCCGCACGGGCAGGGATTCATCGCCGCCACCAGCATAAAACGTGAGGGAAAGCGCATCTGCATCCTGGCGCGTGAGATCTGAATCCAGCCTTCCTCCAGCGGACTGCGCAGTGATTCCAAAACATCTTTTTTGAACTCCGGGAATTCATCCAGAAAAAGCACGCCGCGGTGGGCCAGAGAAATTTCACCGGGCTTGGGCCACGAACCCCCGCCGACAAGCGCGGCCGCCGAAATCGTGTAATGCGGGGCGCGAAACGGAGGCCGGGTCAGCCGCCCCGGTTTTTCGACCAAGCCGGCGGCGCTGTAAACACGCGTCATTTCCAGGCTTTCTTCCTGATCAAGCGGCGGCAGAATGGAAGGAATGCGCTGGGCCAACATGG
>JAHFHB010000260.1 GCA_023247135.1 Candidatus Omnitrophota bacterium | reverse complement strand
ATACTGATCTTCAACGGCTGTACTGGATGCGACCGCATCCTGGCGAACGTTCATGACGGCGCCTGCACGCCGCAGACTTTCAGCCTGCTCCGCCTGCGTCATGCCGTCGTGGCGCACAAGCGACGGGTCCAGACGTCCCGCAACTGTCGCCGGATCCGCCGCAGAATAGCTGTTGGCCATAAAACCAAGCCGCGCCCGCGAACCGTAGGCGCCCCGATCGGTAAGGGATTTCATGCGGGCAAAATCTTCCGCGGACGGCAATTTACCGTAGATCAGCAGGAAGTAACGGATCAGCTCCTTGCTGATCATGCTTTGATCCTGAGAGCCGCTCAGTGCATCGACGATAAAAAGCTCATCGCCATTGCCCGTCCGCCGGGTCACCCGCCCAAGCCGGTCCTTGAACAGCGTAAAATTGAAAGTCCCCTGCTCGTTCTCAATGTGCGTTTCTTCGCCATCCGCATCATACTGCGTGACATTGGTCCGCACTTTGTTGCCCTGAACATTCCAGACGAACTCATCCATTTCCTTCAAATAACCCGAGGGATCATAGAGGTATTGATAAAAAGAAGTCGCCGAATCAACATTGATTCCGCCGCCAATCGCATAGGGACTGTAGTCGGTCAACGCTTTGATGGTGCGCGCATCCTTCAAACCAGTGCTTTGGGCCCAGGAAAGCAGTGCGGAAGAAGAATTGTTGGCCTTGAAAATATCCGCATTTTCTTCCCAAAGAAGCACCAGCTCGTCTTTTTCTTCCACCACCCGTCCCTCGGAGTTGAAACGGCGATAGGTCCGAGCGCCATTCTCATCTCTGGCGATCATCACAGAGATATTGCCGTAGGAATCAAAGCGGTTTTCAAAACGGAAATAGCGCGGCAGTTCCTGCGAAGACGCCGACGGGCCGTAATAAAAGAGGTGGGCATCTTCACGGTAGCCCTTGTTGCGGGCATATTGAATGAGATCTGAATCCTTACTGCCGTCTTTGCGGAAGCGATCCTGCAGCCAGCGGCTGTCATCAAAAATCTGGCGCAGGCCCGGAAGCACTTCGCGGGTTCCAGCCGGGGCATAAGAAGCAAGCGCGGCATAATGTTTGTAACCTTCGGTTGCCGCCCAATCGACAAGGGTCTTGCCACTCCATCTTCCTGCAAGCGTCGAAGCAATCGTAGGATTAGAGAAAATCCTCTGCAGTGACGGATCGGTTTTCCAGATCAGCAGGAGAGCATTGTCAGTGCCCGTTAAAACTCCGTTCGCTGCAAAATGGTCTACGGTGTACGGCGCAGGTGACGTCACTAAAGCATAAGCCTCAAGCTCATAAAGAGTCAGGTTGGGATTATCACTCGTATCGCGAAAACCTGTGACCCGCACATATTGCGCTTCCACAGGAAGAAATACGTCTTGCTGCCACTGATCGTAACGGCCTGAGGTTTTATCCACCACCGTACTCCACTGGACTCCGTCACGAGAAACCGCGATCGAATACCCGGACCCGCTTGTGGCGTCTCCGTTTAATTTAAGCCGCGTCATACCAATCGTCGTCAGGCGGTCGAGTTTCATGACAAAAGATTTCGGAGTTTCAGCAATATTCCAGCTAAGGGTATTCCCGGTGCCTTCATTGCCGTCGATAAGCGCGGCCTCCGACGTTCCTGCCGGATCTGCCAGCACCGGCCGCCATTCCTCCACGGCCGGACCGTAATGCCGCACTTCCGTCACTCGTCCAGCATCATCATAACCATATTCCTCCCTGCCTGCGCCGCGCCCGCCAGTTGTCACCACACGAGTCAACCGGCCCTGGGCGTCATACTCGGACGTCATTGTCACAGGCACAGTGCCGAAAACCCGCAGTTCGTGGACAAAATCAGTGTCATGCGCCCCACCCGAAGTCAAAACTTCGATCTTGTCCACTTTGACGTAGCGGGCATTACGCGGTGTGACGGAAACCACCCATTCCTTGGGGCCCGTCCCATTCGTTACTTCAGCAGCCGCTTCCCAGCGAAGCCCGTCAAGCGAGGTCATGATCCGGAAACTTTTGATGTATTCTGAACTGTAATTCCCGGAAAGCAGCCGGACTTCGCTGACTTCAGACGCCTGAGCAAGATCCACAATCAGTGCGTTATCATCCAGATACGATTTGGCAAGCCAGAATGTCTCGGGATTCCCGTCCAGCGCATAGCTCACCGGGTAGTTCCCGCTGTAAATACTCGTAGCGCGAACGGTTTTACCCAGGGATAATTCCGCCGGTTCCTTGAATGTTTCAACCTTGATCTGGAGCTTACCCTGCGCATCACGAGTTTCCGCCGTGGTGACATCCGTAAACTCAACGGCATAAACTTCCAGCTCACGCAGAAATCCGTAATAAGGAGCGCTGCCGTTTTTTCCGCGAATGCCTTCGACTCTGATGAAACGCGCCTGTTCATCCGGAATTTCATAGTTCCATTTGCGGCCGGTTGTGGCGTCGTGTTCGACCGCAATCGTTCTCCAGCTCACTCCGTCAGCTGAGATTTTAACCGTGAAGTCAGAAACATAACTGTCGCCATTCCAGATCGTATCAAGTTTTATCGCTGAAAGCGTCTGGAGATTCCCTAAATCCACCTCAGCCCACTCGTCATTTCCTCTTGATGCGGAAAACCAGAGCCCAGGCTCGGAGTAGACGCCGTCTGTCACATGGAAAGCGGTATAGTTCGCGTTATATTCACTAGAAGCCTTCACCGATTTTCCACGCGCCACATTCTGAGGTGTTGTGCGCTGTTTTTTTGAAATCAGATTGTCCTGGGCATCAAAATGTTCTTCGGAAATCATCAGCCTGTGAGTGTTGAAGGCAGGCACAGCGGGCTGCGTAAGGTTGACTCCCTGAAAAACTTTTTTAACCGTCTCGCCGCTTGACAAAGTTTGGTATTCCATCCATTGCTCACTGGTGAGCCCTGCGGCAGTGCGGTTTTTGGCATAAGTGAGCCTCCCCTGCGCATCATGAAATTCCTGATGCAAAACACCCAACCCATCGTTCACAGTCACGGCCGCATTGCCTTGGGCATCCGTTGTGTAAACAGTCGTTTGTTCGGCATAGCTTTTTTTATCGAAATGCAAAAGCAGTTTGGTATTGGCATCCAAGGTGTAGGCCTGAGCAGGCGGCGTAAAGTTCGAAGTCCAGCGGGCGATACCCTTCGAAATCCGCAGTTCATCCATGGATCCCTTGAAAGCTGCAGTGTTGGAATCATAAATTCCGACTTTAAGCGGCGTAGCAGATCCATTGAATGTCCGTCCCACCGCAATTTCCTGATCCGCGCCCAATTGAATCCCGTCGCGGAAAAATTTAATTTTATTACCCGTGCGCACGACCGCCATGTGCATCCACTGGCTGGCTTGAAAATTGATGCCATAGACGGTCACCTGCGTATTGCCGGAATCATAAAGCCGCACAAAATGATTCCAGGGATCCACCACAAAAATCCAGCCAACGGCGCTTTCGTATTTGGACGCAATCGTATAGGCCGTGTTTACGT
>JAHFHB010000259.1 GCA_023247135.1 Candidatus Omnitrophota bacterium | reverse complement strand
TGCGCGCGCAATCGAAAGGCGCTGGCGCTGGCCGCCCGAAAGTTTAAGGCCGCGATCCCCCAGCGGCGTGTCGTAGCCCTGCGGCATGGCTTCAATGAAGTGATCGGCGTAGGCGGCTTTGGCGGCGGCACGGACGCGTTCAAGACTGGCATCCGGGTCGCCGTAGGCAATGTTCTCGCGCACAGTCATGTTGAACAATACTGTTTCTTGATTCACGATGCCGATCAGGTCGCGCAGGGAAATCAAAGTCAGATCACGAATGTCTTTGCCGTTGATACGGATGGCTCCGGCAGTAGGGTCGTAGAAACGCGGAAGCAGATTCACCAGGGTGGTTTTACCGGAACCGCTCATGCCGACAAATGCGACGACCTGTCCGGCTCTTACGGGAAGACAGATATCTTTGAGAACCGGCTTGCCGGTTTCGTAGGTAAAACAGACATGGTCATAAACCACCTCTTGCACCTTTTCGCGGAAATCAAACGCGTTGGGCTTGTTTTGAATCGCCGGCTCGCTGTCAATGATCTCGAAAATACGCGCCCCTGAGGCGATTGACTGCTGGATGGTGCTGTTGACTTTGCTCATGGTTTTGAGCGGTTCATAAAACACAAACAGCGAAATGACAAAAGCGCCAAAACGGTCCGGCGGCAAATTATCAATGGCAAACCACACGGCCAACGCCGCGCCGATCGACCCCATCACTTCGATCAAAGGCCGCTGAATCAGCGTAATGCGGATGGTCCTTTTGAAAAAATCAAAAACAGAGCGGTTGATTTCCGCAAACTTGCGGATCTCCTGGTCTTCGCGGTTAAAGGCTTTGACCACCTGAATGCCGTTGAGCGTTTCCCCGATAAAGGCCGTGATATCGGCGGAGCGTTCCTGCATTTTTTTGGTGGTACGGCGCAGGCTTTTTCCAAGCATGACAATGGGAATCGCAACCACGGGAAAAATGACCAGCGCAAAAATAGCGTAGCGGCCGCCCCAGACGAACACCATGGGAATGTTGTAAAGAATCACAAACGGCTGTTTAACCAGATCACTCACGACATCCGTAATGGCGCCCTGGATGGAACCGACATCGTTGAGAATGCGGCTGATGTAGTCGCCGGTGCGCCCGCGCGAATAAAAATCATGCGACAAGTGCACCAGGTGGGCATAGAGATCGTCGCGCACTTTACGGATCGCGCGGATGCCCACATTGTCCATCTGATACTGGGAAATGTACTCGCACAAGCTGCGGAAAAAGAAAATACCGACCAGGATAAAAGGAATCCAATACGCTGGAAAACGGATGTGCAGATTCATCAGCCAGGGCACATGCGGCACGTTATCAATCACGACTTCTTTGCGGTTTTGAAGCCCGTTGATGATCAGGTAAAGCGTGGCCGAGAGCATGGCCGAGCACAGGGCATAGCCCTGGGAGGCGATGATGGCTTGAATCAGCCGCCCCTTATGCGGACGAATGTACTG
The DNA here is from genome assembly GCA_023247135.1 of Candidatus Omnitrophota bacterium. Lineage (GTDB taxonomy): Bacteria > Omnitrophota > Omnitrophia > Omnitrophales > Aquincolibacteriaceae > JAHFHB01. The sequence continues at coordinate 2,043 of JAHFHB010000259.1, read as the reverse complement.
AAGGAGTCTTTTGTAGATATCCATGGCTTTAAGAGGGTGCACTCTACCATATCCATTGACACCTCTCAAGGCTATTTGCTAGCATAGCAGCTCTTACCTTCATTCATAATTGCTTCAATTTAAAAGACTTATGAAAAACAACCCGGGCAAAATCCTATGAGCAGCCGCAAAATCAAAACCGCCGTGGTTGGAATCGGCTATTTGGGCAAAGAGCATGCGCGCATCTACCGCGAACTCGAAGATTCCGAGCTGGTGGGCGTGGCCGACAGCGACAAGTCCCGGGCCGAAAAAGCCGCCGAACTCGGAGTGCCTCTTTTTAAGGATTACCGCGATCTGGCCGGCAAAGTCGAAGCCGTCAGCATTGCCACCCCCACCTGTACCCATCACGCCATTGCCAAATTTTTTCTCGAACACGGGGTGCATACCCTGATTGAAAAACCGATCACGCTGGAATTGGCGCAGGCGGATGAGCTGATTGAGCTGGCCCGCGCAAAAAATCTGGCCCTGCAGGTCGGGCATCTGGAACGCCACAATCCCGGGTTCCGCCGCGTCGAAGAAATCGCCAAAAATATCCGTTTCATGGAAATTCACAGGCTCGGACCTTTTACCGGCCGCATCAACGACTGCGGCGTGGTGCTGGATCTGATGATCCACGACATCGACATTGTGCAATCGCTGGTCAAAAGCCCGGTGGAATCTTTTGATGCGGTCGGCATCAATGTGCTGACCCCCTACGAAGACATTGCCAATGTGCGGCTTAAATTCAAAAACGGCGCCGTCGCCGACATAACGGCCTCGCGTCTCACACCTGAAAAACAGCGGAAGATCCGTATCTTTCAGGAAGACGCCTACATCTCGCTTGACTACGATCAGCAAAAAGCCAAGATTTTCCGCAAACAGTTTTTTCAAATCGTTCAGGAAACCGTCGACATTGAACGCTCAGAGCCGCTAAAGGAAGAACTCAAATTCTTTCTCAACGGAATCCTCTCCGGTAAAAGCCTCGGCCGCCCGGATGAGGCTGCGCGCAACGCGCTCGACATGGCGATTCAGATCGTCCAGACCATTCAAAAAAATCAAAAGGCTTTTTCCAAAGCCGCCTCCTGACCCATGGCGTCAAAACTTTTCATCATGGCCTGCGAAGCTTCAGGCGATCATCACGGCGCTGAACTCATTTTGCACCTGCGCAAATTGCGGCCGGATCTTGAGGTTCTCGGACTCGGCGGGCCGCAGATGGCCAGAGCCGGCGTCACGCTTCTGCAGGACATGACCGCGCTGTCGGCCCTCGGCCTCGGCGATGTCCTGAGAAAATATTTTTCTTACAAAAAAATATTCGACCGGGCGCTGGCAGAAGTACGACGCTGGCATCCTGATCTCGTCTGCGTGATTGATTCGCCGGCTTTTAACCTGCGTTTTGCCAAAGCCCTGCGTAAACTTCCTGAAAAAATTCCACTGGCCTATTACATTTCGCCCCAGCTTTGGGCCTGGGGCGGGCGGCGCATTCACACGGTCAAACGCACGGTCGATCACATGCTCGTCATTCTCCCGTTTGAAAAAGAACTCTACGACAGGCACGGCGTGCCCTGCACTTTTGTGGGACATCCCCTGCTGGATAAAATTCCGGAAGCGGGGCCCGATTCAAAAAATGAAATGCGCCGAAAACTTAATCTCGGCGAAGGCCTGCTGATCGGCCTTCTGCCGGGTTCGCGCACCGCGGAAGTTGAAAGAATTTTTCCGGCCATGGTCCAAGCGGCTCAAGTGATTCAAAAACGGTTTCCGGCGGCAAAATTCCTGGTGGGCCGCGCCCCGGGAAAATCTCCCGCGCTGTACGCTGCCGCTCTGGCCGCGTCAGGACTGCCGGTTTCTTTTTTTGATTCTGATTTTTATGGCCATGTCACGGCTCTGGATTTTGCGCTTGTCACGTCAGGAACCGCCACGCTTGAAACGGCGCTCTGCGGCACCCCTTTTTTTCTTCTCTACAAAACCGGCTGGAGCACGTATGGGCTGGGGCGGATGCTGGTGCGGGTGAAGTTTTTAGGGCTGGCA
>JAHFHB010000258.1 GCA_023247135.1 Candidatus Omnitrophota bacterium | reverse complement strand
CACTTCAGCGACGGCCGCCGCACCTTCCGCGCGCGTTTCTCGCAGATAAAGCGCATAAAGCTGGACATCGCTTAAACCCGCAAGCGCCAGCTGATAGCTCTCCAGCTCTTCTTTTGTCAGAGGCTTGCGAACTTCCCCACTGTCTTGGACTTTGGCGGTAAAACGAATTTCCATGTGCTGCTGCTGGGCTTTTTTACGATGCACAGGTTTGATATCCCAGAGCATTTTCCCATCCGCATCCTCCGCAGGGATGATGTCGAATAAGTCACCGCGTTTTTCAGCGAGTTCCCGGTTTTTTGCATTACGAAACGCCCTGAGTGATCTTCCGTCCGCGCTTGCCGCAAGCTCAAGGGCCTCTTCGTTGGCGGGATCAAGCAATTCTTCAAGCGCGTAAACTTCCTCTGAATTTTTCTCCATCGTCGCCACGTCAAAAACGGTCAGATGGTCCTCGCCGGCGCGAAAAGCACTCTTGCTGAATTTCCACTGTTCCACAGGCTGGCCGCCTTCGGCATTCCAGGGGGTCTGCTGAATGATCAGGGTATCTTCATCCCGGGTACCGGCCGCACCCATTTTAAAAACATATTCGCGCGGCTGCAGATCTTCAGCCGCCTCCTGCCAGGACCGGTAGCCCTGCTCCTCGAGCTCTGCGGAACCGTTCGGAAACGGCTTGCCCAGGCTGGTAACGATCTTAAACTCATGAGCACTTTCCAGATCTGATTCGTGCAGAGTAAATCCGGAGATCGCATCAAGCACTCGCTCTGTGGAACCGCTGGGAAGCTGGACTTTCTCAGGCAGTACCACTGGCGGCACTGTTTCGATCACAGGCTGCACAGCTGCGGGCCGCTTGGGGCGCTGGACTTTCTCTTTGACCTCCATGACCAGCGCTTCACGCGTATCCAGGCGGCGCAGCGTAAAACCTTCGACGCCATCGATTTTGTCGCGGTGAATAAAAAAGACTCCCTGCATTCTGCGAACGTCTTCGCGGATTCGGGCGATGTCTGCGTTTGTATGCGCTACACGCATGGCGTCCCCATCCGGCCCCGGCTGCTCGTATTGTTCAAGAATGTGCAGGCGCAGTTCAATTTCGCCACGCGCGGTTTCCTCGTCCGGAGAAACCGAGGTTTGCCCTTCATAAACGGTGAGGTAATCGGCCCAGGCTTCGCGCGGTTCGTCCAATTCCGGCTCAGGAAAAAGAAAACGCAGCACCGGTTTTTCAACCCCAGACAAATCGTGATACACCACACGTAGGACGCCCCGTTCGTCCACAGTCAGGTCATACTCCTGATAATTCTTAGGCCGGGTCAGATTCCGAAGATCGTCGGCCGGCATTTCCGCAAGGTCCTGATCCGAAATCAAGCTCGTGCCAAAACGGTCAACCCGCAGGGTAAGCCCTTGCGCGGCCAGATCAGCGACGGGCACAAAAATACGTGTCCAATGATCCTTCAGGTACTTATCAACCGTGGCCCCGCTCTTAAACTGGAACTGCTCCGGCTTTTCCGTAGAGCGCATTTCTGAGCGCTGCAAAACTTCCGCGTAGGCCTGATATGCCTCTGTACCATACAAAGACAGCGTGACTTTTTCCAGGCTGGTGGTGCCCTGTGCCAAATAGGCTTCAATTTCCTCCAGCATGACCCGCGCTGAATCCGCATAAGGAATCTTGATAACTCCGGTTCCGAAAGCGGGGAACACTATCGTTTTAATTTTAAGCCGGTCGGCTTCTTCAAGAGCACTTCGCGTAGCACGCCGCACCACATCTAGATCAGCCGTTAACTTCATATTTGACACAGCCGCATGAATAATATACTTCGCTTTTAAAGTCCCCGTCCCCGCGCTTGTGGAAACGGCCTGACCGGGCTGAATCGGCGCTTTTTGGGTCGCTTCTAGAGCGATATCTTCGCCGCCGCGCCGCAGAAGGTGCGCTCCGACTCCAATTCCAAATGCAAGGGCAGGGTTAGAAGGATTGACAAGCGCATCCGCGTGTTGAAGCGTTAAATCGCCTTCCACCAGTTCAATCCAGCTTTTACCCACCTGCTTGCGCAAAATATTTGTTTGTTTTACACCCACTTGGCTGATGTCTGCGCGTATCTGTTCAAATTTATTCTTGACGGATTCGTGTTTGCTAAAATAGAAAGCGCTGTAGCCGGAGCTGATATGCCATGCAAACGCCTCTGCTTCATCGCCGGTCATTCCGCGCTTCAATGCAAGACTGTGTGCAAATTCATAAGCCGTAATGACGGCTCTTTCTTCCGCCGTAAATAAATCACGGCCATCTTTAGCCCTGACCGGGATGAGAATCCGGATATCCCAGTCACCGTCCGCGATGTACAGCGATGCGCGGTATTTACCCTCCAGCTCGAAGAGGCCCGTTTCGGTTTCGACAAACTGAAAGTGAATTCGATGCATAAAACCGTGCAGCATAAGAGCCACAATCAGTTCCTCCTGGCTCTGGGCATAATTACCAACATGCGGCGATGCCCCCTCTAACAACGCAACAAGCTGCGCGCGCAAGGTCTTGTAATACCTGGCCCGTTTTCGCGACGGGCTTAAGACATCTTCCGTCTGAAATCTCAGTTGCCTGAATCTTGGGGCTTGGACCATCTCGAGCGTTGCGATATCGCCATAAGGCAGCACCCGCATTTCTGAGCGGCCGTAATATGATCTTTCAGAACTTAAAAAGTGTGTATTATTTATATTGACAACCCCTGTTTTTTCAGCTACCGTACGCAGCGCTACGATCAAAGATGTAAAAGGAGAAGAGATCATGGCCAAAGATTCATTCAGCCCAACAGAAGTCGGAACTCTGATTGAAGGATTTCGCAGCGATGTTGGCATCATCGCAGAAAAAGTTGACAGCCTTTCAAACAAAGTCGATAACCTCGACAACAGGCTCTCAAGCGTAGAAACGAACCTTGTCAACGTCGCGGATGCCGTCCGTATCGCACTGCCGGCCCTCTCACGCAGAGTCGAAAAACTGGAAATCAAAGTCGGCGTTTGAATACTTGCCTGCCGCATTTCGGAGCGGCGTTCTGCGGAAGGAGTACCCTGCAGTGTTTCCATCGTGGAATCAAGGGCCTCTTGGCGGTCCATATAAAATTTAATTCTGCTCGTCGCATAGAATATCCATCCCAGAATAAACGACGCTGAAATCGCCGCAAGGGTGCCCGCCTCCCACATTCGATTTTTTCGGACAAGGTCCCAAACCAGCGCAACCACCGAACCGGCCAAGCCCGTGACAATTATGTTTGAATAGATATACCCAAGCGTCCTGCGCCTCACACTTGTCCATTCGCTTCGCAGCGCAGCAAGTGCGACGGTGGGCTCCAGAGGCGAAGCGAAATAGAGTGTCACTTGATCGGAATACTTCGCAACCAGGTCCGGATGCGCTGCCTTGAATTCTTCGGGATCCCGGCCCATGGCCCGTATGGCATCATCTTCAAAAAATAGAGGCGACGTCTCTGCTTGGACACTATACCCAAAACGTTCAAAGGCCGTTTGCATCAATTCCGGGCTGGCGTCAAAAAA
>JAHFHB010000257.1 GCA_023247135.1 Candidatus Omnitrophota bacterium | reverse complement strand
CGACGGAGTGGTTTCGATTCAGCCCAAAGTCGAAAAAGGGCAGGACCTGTTTGGCAAACCCATGACCGCACGGCGTCTGGGAATCACGCCCAGCCCCGAATCGCAGCGCTATGAGAAGTTCGGCCTCAAACAATCCCTCAAGCACGGTTTTGAAAGCGTTTATACGCTTGCGGCCATGACGTACAAGGCTATTTTTTACATGGCGACAGGCCGGATGTCGATGAAAGCCATGTCCGGACCGATCGGCATCATGGCCATGACGGGCAGCGCCGCGAAGCTGGGCCTGCCGTATCTGCTGCAGCTCGCGGCCACGCTCAGCGTTTCTCTTGCCGTGATCAATCTGCTGCCCATTCCGGCGCTGGATGGCGGGCATTTGCTTTTTCTTTTGATCGAAGGCGTGATTCGCCGGCCGCTTGGCCGTAAAGCCGAAGAGCGTTTGACCCAGGCCGGTTTTTTTGCGCTCATGGCACTGATGGTGTTTGTGATTTATAACGATCTTGTCAATCTGGCGGTGTTCGATAAAATCAGGATGCTTTTTACGCGGGGCCGCTAACCATGCGCTGGAGCGAAACACTCATCCCCACTTTAAGAAATCCGCCGAAAGATGCCGAGGCCGCGAGCCACAAGCTGGCCCTGCGTGCAGGCCTCATCCGCCAGCTTTCAAGCGGGGTTTATACCTACCTGCCTCTCGGGTTCCGGGTTCTCGCGAAGGTGATCGGAATTGTGCGCGAGGAAATGAACCGCGCGGGAGCCCAGGAAGTTTTGATGCCGGCCCTGCACCCCGCCGAGTTGTGGAAAAGAACCGGCCGCTACGAAACGCTGGGCCAGGACAAACTTGCTTTTAAAAATCGCGCGGGCCACGAATTTGTGCTGGGCCCCACACACGAAGAAGTTGTCACTGAAATTGCTGCCGCTTATTTCAAATCTTTCAGGGATTTGCCGCGCACCCTGTATCAAATTCAGACTAAATTCCGCGATGAAGCGCGTCCCCGCTTCGGTGTGATCCGCACCAAGGAATTTATCATGAAAGATGCTTACAGTTTTGACACAAGCGATGCGGGCCTGGACCTCAACTACCGTAAAATGTCTGAAGCGTATCACCGGATTTTTACGCGCTGCGGCCTGTCGTTCAGGGTCGTGGAAGCGGATTCCGGCATGATGGGCGGCAAGATGAGCCAGGAGTTCATGGCGGAGTGCCCTTACGGTGAAGACCATGTGGCGATTTCGCCGGCCGGGTACATCGCCAGCGTTGAAATCGCGGTGCGTGCCGACCCCTGTTTAAAAACGCCGGCACCGCAGTCGCAGAAACCCGAAGTTTTTGAGACGCCCCATTTGCGCACGATCGAAGAAATCTCGCATCGTTTCAAAATTCCCGCGGCGCAGCTGGTGAAAACGCTGATTTACATGGCCGATGAAAAACCCGTGGCCGCCGTAGTGCCGGGCGACAGCGAGGTCAACGAACCCAAACTGCGGCGCTTGATCGGAGCGACAGCTCTGCGCCTGGCCGCGGCGGCGGAAATCCAGGCCGCAACCGGAGCCCCTGTCGGTTTTGCGGGGCCGGTGGGGCTGGCCATTCCGATTTATTGCGATTGGGACATTCAGGGCATGGCGGACTTTGCAGCGGGGGCCAATGTCAAAGATCAACACATGAAGTATGTCAATCTCGGCCGTGATTTTAAGGCGGCGGCCATCGGCGACATTCGTTTCGTCAAGCCGGGCGACAAGGCGCGCGATGGCAGCGGCGAGCTTCGCCTGGTGACCACCATGGAAATCGGGCACGTTTTTAAATTGGGGACGCGCTACACGGCGCAGCTCGACGCTTTTTATCTGGACGAGAAAGGCGAGCGCAACGCCATCATCATGGGCTGTTACGGCATCGGTGTGAACCGTATTCTGGCCGCCGCCATCGAAGAACATCACGATGACAAAGGAATTCTGTGGCCTGAAGCGATTGCGCCTTTTCAGGTCGAGCTTATCACGGTGAATGAAGCGAGTGAAGAGGTGCGCGCGGCGGCCCATAAAATTCATGCGGAATTGACGAGCCGGGGCATTGAAGTTCTCTATGACGACCGCGATGAGCGGCCCGGCGTGAAATTCAACGATGCGGATCTCATCGGCATCCCGCTGCAGATCACGGTGGGTGAACGCGGCCTCAAAGAAGGCTTGGTGGAGATCAAACAGCGCAAGGACGGGCAAGTCCGCAAGGCGGCATTGGCGGAAGCGGTGTCTGCCGCCGCCGGGCTTCTCGCAGCTAAACATTCATGACACAGGCAGAAGCCGGCTCCGGCGAACTGGAACGCGCGCGTGGTCTTGAGCGCGAAGCCAGTGTGCTGCGTGAGCAGAATCAAATCGACAAAGCGTTTGATCTTTACGACCGCGCCGCGGAAATTTATCAGGAAGCGGGGGATGACCTGCAGGCGGCGCTTTGTTTCGCTTCCGCCGCAACTTGCTGGAATATCCACACGGGCTGGCGGCCGCTGAATCAAGCCGCCACGCGCAGCCGTTTTGCTGCGGAGGCGGCGGAAAAAGCGGGGCATTTTGAGTATGCCCGTTCGCTTTTCCACGATGCCGCGCTGCTGTTTGAAAAAGAAGGGGATTCCGAGGCCTATTCCTATTGCTTCATGAGTGCGCAGCGTGTTCATGGGAAGGCGGCCCGCAATGAATTTTTGAAGGGCTGCCATGAAGACGGCAGTTGTGCCGGGCGGCGCGCGCGTGTGCGGGCTTTTGTGTACTGGCTTGGAAACAGGATCAGCAACCGGGTTTGGGGTTACGGAGAAAAGCCTTTCCGGGTTTTCGGCACTGCGCTTGCGAGCATTCTTACGTTTGGTTTTATTTACGCAGGATCCGGGCTTGTCCTGCCTGCGGGCGGACGGGGCACAACGTCGTTTTGGGATTCGCTTTATTTCAGCGCTGTTACTTTTACCACCGTCGGGTATGGCGATTTCTTGCCGCAGGGCTGGGTAAAGTTTACCGCAGTGCTTGAATGCTTACTGGGAATTACGCTGACGCCGCTTTTTGTCGTGGCGCTCACGCGGCGGTATCTGCGCATGTATCGTTAGGAGGAAAAGCATGTTTGACAAATTGAAAAATTTCGGGGATCAGTTCAAAGTCATGACGAAAATGATGCAGGACGAAAATTTCAGAGCGCTGATGGGCAACCCGAAATTCCGGGCACTGGTGAGCGATCCGGAATTTCGCACCATTGCGCAAGCCAAAGATCCCTCAAAGCTTTTAGGCTCCGCAAAGTTCCGGCAGGTGATGAGTGACCCTGAGATGCTGGAACTCATGAAAAAAGTTGATTTTGCGAAGTTCATGAAAGGGGTGTGACTTGTGAAATCTGCCGCCTTGAGTGGCCGCTTGCAAGACGTGGGGCGGTTTTTAAAATTCATTTTGCTGGCCGCCCTGTTATTTTCGCTAAAAACAGGAACTGGCCAGGCTCAGGAAGGCGGCAGTTACACACGCTGGGACAAAGGGGGCCGCGGGCTTGGAAATATCGCTACGGGCTGGTTTGAGCTGGTCGATCAACC
>JAHFHB010000022.1:9538-13385 GCA_023247135.1 Candidatus Omnitrophota bacterium | reverse complement strand
GGTGAGCCGCTCGAAAATCCCTGCGGTCACGCATGTGGATTACTCGGCCAGGGTGCAGACGGTCAATGCCAGGGAACACACGCTTTATTACCAGACGCTTAAAAAGTTCGATGAGAAATACGGCTGTGCGGTCATCATCAATACGTCGTTCAATGTGCGCGGCGAACCGATTGTCTGCACGCCGGAAGATGCATACCGCTGTTTCATGCGCACGAACATGGATTACCTGATCGTCGGGCCGTTTTTGCTCGATAAAACGGTGCAAAAGCCGCTTGAAAAGGATTCTGAGTGGCAGAAAGAATTTGCGCTGGATTAGTCGTGACTGTATGGGGCAAATCATAATCCCCATCCCTGTCCCTCCCCCGCTTGCGGGGGAGGGGAGGGTGGGGGTACGATGGGGAATTTGATGCGAATCAGCGAAGAAATTAAAAGTTTGGAAGTCAGCCCCAAAAAAATCCGCGAATTCGGATTACTCGTTGGCGGTGTCTTTCTGCTTCTGGGAGGGCTCGCACTCTGGCGCGGCCGTCCGGCGGCCCCCTGTTTTCTCGGGATCGGCGGCTTTTTGTTTTTCTTCGGAGTCGTGTACCCCGCTATTTTAAAACCCTTGTACCGAGCCTGGATGATCTTTGCGATTTTACTGGGCTGGGTCATGTCGCGTGTGATGCTGAGTCTTTTGTTTTTTATCGCCATCACGCCGATCGGACTCTGCATGCGCCTGCAGGGCAAGGATTTGCTCGATCAAAAATTTCCGGATCCCAAAGATAGTTTCTGGACGCTGCGCAACAAAGACTCTGAGTCTCGTGATGCCTGTGAAAGACAGTATTAATTTAAAAAAGGAGGATGCATGGGCAAACTAAGCATTCTGAAGGAATTCTGGGATTTTCTGAAAGTCCGCAAAAAATGGTGGCTGACTCCCATCGTGCTGGTGCTCCTGCTGCTGGGCGCATTGATTGTTTTTACGCAGGGCTCGGCACTTTCGCCTTTTATCTACACACTGTTCTAAACCAGTACTGCGGCGGCGCACTTCCGTGCCCATTCTATCGGACCGTTACCTTTTTAAAAATCCGGCCAAGCGGCTTGCGGCGGGTCTCTTTGATTTTGCGGGAGCCCTGCTTTTTTTTCTTTTTCGACCCCGCAGGCCGCTTGATGCGAGCAAGATCAAAAAAATCCTTTTGATCCGTACGGATCAGCTAGGCGATGCCGTGATGATTCGGCCGGCCGCCCTGGCTTTTAAAAAACAATTCCCGGCGGTTCAGATCGACCTGCTTTGTGATGCCGCCAGCCTGCCGCTTTTTCAGGAAGATCTTTTTTTGACCCGCCTGATCGGCATGAGCCCCACCTGGTTTTCGGGCCGCGGGCGGGGTGGAAACGTGCGGGTGGAATTCTGGCGCATCCTCCGTGAAGTGCGTGCGGAACGCTATGATGCGGCGATTGATTTCCGCGGTGACCTGCGCTCTATTCTGCTGATGACGCTGGCCGGTATTCCGGAACGCGTGGGCTACGGAGTCACCGGGGGCGGTTTTTTACTGACGCGGCGCGGCCAATACTCGCGAACGCTTCATCAGGTTTTGCTCAATGCGCGGCTGCTTGATTTTTTCAAGGTGGATGGAGCGGCTTGCAAACTTCCGCCCTTGAGCGTCACGCAAAAAGAAGCGCAGTCTTTTTGGCAGGGGAACGGCCGGCCGCTTGCGGAGTCAGCGGACAAACGATTGATTTTTCATTTTGGAGCCGGGCGTCCTGAAAAAAGCTGGAAAGCAGACCGCTGCCAGGCGCTTTTGAAAAAAGTTTCGGATGAAAGGCTTGGGAAAATAGTGCTGATTGGGGCGGCCCATGAAAAAAAACTTTTACCCGCCGAGGAGCTTCCGGAAGGGGCTCTGGATTTGCGCGGCAAAACAACTTTGCGTGAATTGATTGTTTTATTGTCAAAGGCGGCGGTCTTTACCGGAATGGATTCCGGGCCGGCGCACGTGGCCGCTTGCCAGGGACTGCCGGTGGTTTCCATTTTCGGGGGACCGAATGATCCCGCGCTGTGGCATCCCTGGGCGGAACGCCTTTTCCTTGTGGCGCCCGCCGAGGCGGAATCGGCGGAAGTCGTGCTGAACGCTCTTAAAAAGGCATTGCAGGCATGAGTATTTCGGGGATTGGCCTGGATGCCCGCATGGTCCGCCACACCGGCATCGGGACCTATGTGCGCGGCCTGCTCGGCGGGTTCGATCGTAAAACACTGCCGGCGGTGCCTGTTCTTTTTGGCCCGCAGGAGTTGCTTTCCGGTTATCCGGCGTTTAGCCGGAATTCTTTTACGGCGCCGATTTACAGTCTCCGGGAACAATGGAATTATCCGCGCCTTTTAAAAACCTGCGGGCTTTGGCATGCACCGCATTACAACGTTCCTTTTTTCAAAGGTCAGACCCGGCTTGTCGTGACGATTCACGACCTGATTCACTGGATTTACCGGGGGAAATTTTTTTCACCGGCGCAGGCTTTGTACGCGCGTACGATGCTGGGCCGGGCGGTGAAGACGGCGGATCATATTCTGACGGTTTCAGAAAATACGCGCAGGGATCTGATCCGGCACTTTAATGCCGATGCCGCCAAGATCACAATCACGCCCGAAGCGGCGGATGCAAGGTTCAAGCCCTGCGAAGACAGTATCCGTATCGAAGCGTTCAAACAGAGTCTCGGTTTGCCCGACAATTATTTTTTGGTCGTGGGCTCGCTGAAGCCGCATAAAAATGTGCTCTGGCTGGTGCGGCTCTACCGTGAACTTTACAAAGATGGAAAAGTCAAAGCGGAGCTTGTGCTTGCGGGGCGCAAAGACAAAAAGTATCCGGCGGGTTACGAAGAACTGGCGGCGCTTGAAAGCGGCCAGGGTATCCGGCTCGTCAGCGAACTGCACGAGGATGATCTCCTGACGCTTTATCACGGCGCTTTAGCGCTGTTGCATCCGTCTCTTTACGAGGGTTTCGGTTTGACGTTGCTGGAGGCCATGGCCTCGGGAACTCCGGTGGCCGCGTTTCGTACGGCCTCCATTCCCGAAGTCACGGGCGACGCGGCGCTTTTAGCGGAACCTGGCGACGCCGCGGGCTTTGCGCAGATGATTTCGCACCTGGAGCGCGAAGCGGCCTTGCGCGAAGACCTGAAACAGCGAGGGCTTGTCAGGGCCTCCCGGTTTTCCTGGCAGAAAATGGCCGCCCAAACCGCCGCTGTCTACCGTAAACTCTTGTGAAGAGTTTTTAGCAGCATGTCATCCCCGCATGGTTTTAGCGGGGATCCATCTGGGTTCTATTTGAACGATGGGATGGATTCCCGCTTTCGCGGGAATGACACGAATGTTAATCTTTGAAAAAGTTGATTTATCCGGCAGGACGTGATTGGAAAGATAACACGATGAAAGTTGCGTTGGTCCACGATTGGCTGATTCACATGCGCGGCGGCGAGAAAGTTCTCGAAGCCATGGCGGAGCTTTATCCCGATGCCGTTATTTATACGCTTTTCAGCGATCGCGAAAAATTATCGCCTTCCCTAAAGAAAATGAAAATCGAGAATTCTTTTTTGCAGGCATTGCCGGGGATCAAAAAGTATTACCGTTGGCTTTTGCCTCTTCTGCCGTGGGCAATTCAAACGCTGAAGATTCTGGAAGCGGACCTGGTGATTTCCAGTTCGCATTGCGTCGCCAAGGGTGTGCGTGTTCCGGCCGGGGCCCGGCACCTCTGCTACTGCCATACGCCCATGCGCTATCTCTACGGGTTTGAAGGCGTGTATTTTGAGCGTTATCCCGCACTGGTCCGGGCTGTGATCAAGGCAGTTCTGGGCGGCCTGCGCCGTTGGGACAAGTCCGTCAACGGCG
>JAHFHB010000022.1:3895-9528 GCA_023247135.1 Candidatus Omnitrophota bacterium | reverse complement strand
ACGTGCGCGGCCGCATCCGCAAGCATTACAACCGCGACGCGGCCGTGATTTATCCTCCGCTGGATACGGGCTTTTTTAAACCCGAAAGCGCGCCTGGGGGCGACTATTACTTTATCGTTTCAGCCTTTGTGCCTTACAAGCGCCTGGACATTGTGATCGAAGCCTTTAACGATCTGGATCGCCGGCTTTTGGTGGCGGGCCGGGGGCCGTTAGAAAAAAAATATAAAAATCTGCGAAAGAGTGAGAAAATATCCTTTTTGGGCGGAGTGGATGATGCCGCCCTGCGCAAACTTTATGCGGGAGCGCGGGCCGTGATTTTTCCGGCCCTTGAAGATTTCGGAATTGTACCGCTCGAAGCGCAGGCCTGCGGCACTCCGGTGATCGCTTTTGGAAGCGGGGGCGCGCTTGAAAGCGTCAAGACCGGCATTTTTTTTAATGCACAAACCCCTGAGGCCGTGAAAAAAGCCGTGCTGGAATTCGAACTGAAAACATTTGAGCGCCGCGAGATCCCGGGCAAGGTCGCTGCGTTTGATAAAAGCCATTTTAAAAATCAGCTGGCGGCGCGTGTCCGCCAAGTCATGAGTCCGGAGTTTCAACGTGGGGCGTAGCCGCAGACAGAGTTATTTTCCGGGCGTGTTTATGCTGGGCGACGCGCTGGCCGTCACGCTGAGCGTGCTGGCCTCTTTCAGCCTGCGTTACAGCGTGCTCACGGCCATTCCGATTACCGGGGAAGTCCCGGACTTTGCCGGCTACTTGCAGGCACTTGTTTTTATCCTGCCGGCTTACATTTTGTGCTTGCGTTTTTTCGGGCTCTACAAGGCGGCGCGCCACGTGCGGCGCATCGAAGAAATTTTCCGGGTGATCAAGGCGGCCACGTTTGCCATCGTGGTCTTGATGGCCATGACGTTTTTTTACCGTGAGTTTTCATACTCGCGCGTTTATCTGCTCGTCTTGTGGATACTTTCGGCGTTTTTTTTAACACTCAACCGGTACGCGCTGATTCAATGGGAGTATCAGCGCAAGCGCAGCAAAAAAGATTCAACGCGCGTGCTGATTCTGGGAGCCAGCCGCCACGCGCGCAGTATTATTCAGTGGGCTGCCCACAATCCCCATTACGGACATGAGGTAGTGGCGGTTTTGGCGCGGGATGCGGCGCTGGTGGGCAAACACGTGCAGGGCTTTAAAATCGAAGGGGAATTAAGCCATGCCGAAGCCTGGATTGAAAAGGTTCAGCCCGACCAGGTGGTGCTCATCGATACGCGCATGGACCGCGAGCGCCTCACCGATCTTGTGGAATTATGCGAGGACCGTTTTATTGATTTCAAAGTGGCCGCGGATTTCTACGGCCTGCTGACCAAAAATGTCCAGGTGGAGTATTTGAGCGGCGTGCCGCTTCTGGGATTTAAGGAACTGCCGCTGGATGATGTCTGGAACCGGGTTCTGAAGCGGTCTTTTGATGCGCTCGTTTCCCTGGCCATGCTGGCGGTTTCTTTGCCGCTTTGGGCCGTGATCATCGCCGTGATAAAATTCACGGATCGCGGACCGGTTTTCTACCGCCAGCAGCGCATGGGCCGCGACCAGAAAGTTTTTGACGTGCTCAAGTTCCGCACCATGCGGCCCAATGCCGAGCGCGAAACCGGCCCGGTGTGGGCCCATGCCGGAGATGCCCGCAGAACCCGCACGGGTGAGTTTCTGAGGCGCTGGAATCTGGATGAACTGCCGCAGCTTTTAAACGTGTTGAAAGGCGACATGAGCCTTGTGGGGCCGCGGCCGGAACGTCCGCACTTTATCCAGCAGTTCCGCAAAACCATTCCGCGCTACATGGCACGGCACAAAATCAAATCCGGCCTGACCGGCTGGGCCCAGGTCAACGGCCTGCGCGGCAACACGTCGATTCATGAACGCTTGAAGTACGATCTTTACTACATGGAAAACTGGTCGCTGTTTCTGGATATCGAAATTCTGGCAATGACTTTCACATCCCGTGGTTTTAAAAACGCGTATTAAAATGAGGTCTCAATGAATAAAGCGCCTGTGTCCGTTGTCATTATTGCCAAGAACGAAGAAAAACGCCTGGAAGACTGCCTGAAAAGCGCTGCTTTTGCGGCGGAAATTGTCGTGATCAACGACATGAGCACGGACCGCACCGTGGAAATCGCCCGCAAGTACACGGATAAAATTTTTGAGCGGGCCATGGATATCGAAGGCCGCCAGCGCAATTTCGGCTATGAAAAGGCGACTCAGCCGTGGGTGCTCAGTCTGGATGCCGATGAACGTATCACGCCGGAACTTGCGGAATCGATCCGTAAGGTGGTTGAGCGCAAACCGGAGGAAGATGAAAATATCTGCTACGCGATTCCGATCCGGACATACATCGGCTCCGAATGGGTCAAGGGCGCCGGCTATTATCCGGCCGCAAAAACCCGGCTTTTCCGTTATGGGCAGTTCAAATACGAAGAGGCCCGCGTGCATCCGCGCGCGATTTACAAAGGTAAATGCGGCATTCTGAGCGGCGACATCCTGCATTACTCGTGCCGCGATCTGGAACACTGGATCAGCAAGTTTAACCGCGAGACCACGCTTGAAGCGGATAAATGGATCCAGGATGGACGCAAAGTCTCAATGGCTAACTCTCTGCGTAAAACCTTTGATCGCTTTTTGAAGAATTATTTTCTCAAAGGCGGCATGAAAGACGGTTTTGTGGGATTTCTTATGTCCGTTTTTCACGGGCTTTATCAGCTCTTTGCCTATGCCAAGTACCGTGAAATGAAAAGAAGATAATGTCAAAAATAATATTCATCGACCGCGACGGCGTAATCAACGTGGATCTCGGCGGCTATGTCATGCGCCCGGAAGAGTTCCGCTTTGAAGCCGGCGCTGTGGCGGCGCTCAAGCACCTGTCGGACCGCGGCTGGGGCATCCTCGTGATTTCCAATCAAGCCGGCGTGGGCGACGGTCTCTTTACCCAGCAAGCGCTTGAGGATGTCCATGCGAAAATGGTCCAGGATCTTCGGCGTGAGGGGATTGAACTGCTGGGTTCTTATTACTGCCTGCATGGAAAAACCGCCGGCTGCGTGTGCCGCAAACCCGCGCCGGGTTTATTCCAGCGCGCGGCCCGTGAACACGCGTTCGACCCTGCGCAGACTTTTTTCATCGGCGACAAAGCTTCCGATGTCGAAGCCGGCAAACGTTTCGGGCTGCGCACTATTTTAGTACGAACCGGTTACGGCCGTGTGGATGAAAAGAAATTAACGGGAGCACTGGCACCGGATTATGTGGCAGAGTCTCTAATCGATGCCGTCGATGAAATTTTACTTACACCCTCACCGATCCTCCCCCGCTTGCGGGGGAGGAACAAGGAGAGGGAGTGACATGAAGGCCGCAATTTTTCATGCCGAAGCCGGCTACGGGCACAAAAAAGTCGCGCTGATGATTGAAAAGGCTTTGCAGGCCGCCGGCTTGCCTGAAAAAGAAGCCGAAGTTTTTGATGCGCTGGAACTTACCTCCGCACATTTTCGCTACAGCTATCCGGCGATTTATTTTAACGCCGTCAAATGGATTCCTAAACTCTGGGGCTGGTTCTATGAAGTCCTGGATCATGACCGCATTTACCCCCTGCTGAAACCTCTTCGTAGTTTTCTCAACCGGCTGGAAGGCCGCCAGTGGCTGGCCTGGGTGCGCAAGGAAAATCCGGAGTGGGTGGTCTGCTGCCACTTTTTCACGGCGGAAGTTTTCAGCCGCGCGCGCCAGGAAGGTTTGATTCAAAGCAAGGTCCTGGTCGTAATCACGGATTTTGCGCCGCATACATTTTGGGTGCACGCGGGGGCGGATCATTATTGGGTGATGACTGAAGAAGCGAAAACGGAGCTGATGCGGCGCGGCATGGCCGCGGCACGTATCACTGCCGGCGGGATTCCGGTGGACCCGGCGTTTAAGCCTTCGGGGCGTAAGGCACAGATTTTGCGCGAGCAGGGCCTTGAAAGCGGGCGGCTCACTCTGCTTCTGACCAGCGGCAGTTTCGGATTGTCGCCCATGGATGAAATTTTACGCGCTATGGAACCGTTCAAAGACCGCGTGCAGGCTTTGTGCGTGACGGGGAATAATAAAGTTCTGAAAAACAAACTGGAAGGCCTGTCGTTTCCCTTCCCTGTGAAAATTTTCGGGTTTGTAAATTTCATGCCTGAATTGATGGAAGCCGCTGATCTGCTTGTGGCCAAGACGGGCGGCGCCACTTCGGTAGAGAGCTTGGCGAAGGGCTTACCCCTGGTTATTTTTCAGCCGATCCCCGGGCAGGAAACCCGCAACGCTGATTATCTCAAAAAACGGTTTGCCAGCTTTTCCATGGAGCGGCCGGATCAGATCGGCATCATTCTGAAAAACATTTTTGAAGATCCGGCGCTTCTGGCGCAGAAGAAAAAAGTGATCGCCGAAATTGCCCGGCCCGATTCCGCCGCCGCGATCGCCCAGTTTATTTTGAAGCATTGAGGAGCCTATGACGAAAGAAAAGAATAATCGTGAGGCCTTTTTGTATCTGAAAAGCCTCAAGGAATCCGGCGTCAAGGAAGTTCTGGTGGAGCGCAAAAATGCACCCAAACCCAAACCGGCCGCGCTGCCCGCAAGACCTGTTTGGAGTGATGCCGCGGCTCTCAAAGCAGAGCCGGTGTCTGCCGAAACCCAGGCGGCTTTGAAGGCCCTGCGTGAAGAAGCGCTGAAGTGCGTGCGCTGCCAGGAACTTTCCAGCACGCGCCAAAATGTGGTTTTCGGCTCGGGGAACGAAAATTGCAAACTCATGTTTGTCGGCGAAGCGCCCGGGCGTGATGAAGATAAGCAAGGACTCCCTTTTGTCGGCGATGCCGGAAAGCTGCTCACACAGATCATTGAAGCCATGGGCCTCAAGCGCGAACAAGTCTACATTGCTAATACGCTCAAGTGCCGGCCTCCCAAGAACCGGCCGCCCGAGCCGGACGAAGTGGCAAACTGCCGGCCCTTTCTGGAAAAGCAAATTGAACTGATCAATCCGGCTATGATCTGTGCGCTCGGCAAACATGCCTCCCAGGCATTGCTTAAAACGGACATCCCGATTTCAAAACTGCGCGGGGAGTTTCGTGATTATCCAGGGCCCACTCTCGGAGGTATTCGTATCCCCGTGATGTGCACGTATCATCCCGCTTATCTTTTGCGCAATCCCGCCGAAAAACGCACGGTCTGGGAAGACATGAAAAAAATCATGAAGGCGCTCGCGTGAGTCTTGGCAGAGGCGGCCGCATGGCCGAAGCGGAACTTTTCCACACTGAGCCTGCCGCAAAGACGGAAGCGCTTCTCGGGGATGTGGCCGTGGCGATTCCCGTGGAAGGTCCTTTCACCTACCTGATTCCGGAAGCGCTGGCGGCAAAAGCGCGGCCGGGCATGCGTGTTCAGGTTCCTTTTAAAAATCAGGAAATGACCGGCTATCTGGTTGAAGTCAGGACCGGTCCGGTGCAGGGCCGCCTTAAAGCGATTCAGGCTTTGCTGGACGATGAGCCGGTGCTGACGCCGGTGGTTTTACAGCTGACGCGCTGGACGAGCGAAGAGTATGGCTCCAGCTGGGGTGAAGCCATCGAAAACGCTTTGCCGCGCTGGGTGAAGACTTCAAG
>JAHFHB010000022.1:0-3885 GCA_023247135.1 Candidatus Omnitrophota bacterium | reverse complement strand
CGGGCGCATGCCCCCAAAGAACCTGAAAATCCGCCGGAACTCGAAGAAATCCAGACGCTTGAGGCGCGCGAACTCACCGCCGAACAGCAGAATGTTTTCAGGATGATCACGGAATCCTTGGCGGAACCCGCTCCCAACCCCATTTTGATTCACGGCGTCACCGGCAGCGGTAAATCCGAACTTTACATCCGCAGCATGCGCGCAGTGCTGGCGCGCGGGCGTTCGGCAATCTGTCTGGTGCCGGAAATCGCGCTCACTGAACAGCTGCGCCGTTTTTTTCAGGGGCATTTCGGCGATCAATTAGAAATTTTGCACAGCCGTTTGACGGATGCGGAGCGCTTTCGCGCGTGGCTCAAAATCCACAAGGGCGAGAAAACCGTGATTCTGGGTCCGCGCTCGGCGGTCTTTGCGCCGGTGCAAAACCTCGGGCTGATCGTACTGGATGAAGAACACGAAGGCTCTTACAAACAGGACATGGCGCCGCGTTATCACGTGCGTGAAGTCGCGGCCCAGCGCGCCCAGCTTGAGAACGCCTTGTTTATCATGGGAACGGCGACGCCCTCGCTGGAAAGCATGGAGAAGGCGCAAAGCGGCAGCTTCAAACTCGCGGTACTTGAGAAAAGAGTGGATGACCGCAAAATGCCCGCGGTGCAGATTGTGGATTTGCGCACCGAGAGGTTTGAGCGTAAAAAAGCCAGCCTGTGGAGCCGCCTGCTCGAAAAGGAAATCCAGACGAACCTGGATCGCAAGGAAGGCACGCTGCTGCTTTTAAACCGCCGCGGATTTTCCACGCACATTCAATGCCCGGCCTGCGGCGGTACGGAAAAATGCAAAGCCTGCCAGGTTTCGCTGACGTATCACCAGGAAGACGGGGAACTGCTCTGTCATTACTGTAACTTTCACAAAAAAATGCCGGAGGTTTGCCCCGGCTGCGGTTCGGGGCTGCTCAATCTGGCGGGCTACGGCACCGAGAAGGTCGAGAGTGAGCTTGCGCGCCGCTGGCCCCAGGCCCGTATTTTGCGGCTCGATGCCGACAGCGTGCGTAAACGCGGTTCGCACGAAGAAATCCTCAAAATTTTCCGGCGCGGCGATGCGGATATTTTGATCGGCACGCAGATGATCGCCAAAGGATTTGATTTCCCGCATGTCACGCTCGTTGGCGTGATTGCGGCGGACATCGGACTGATGCTGCCGGATTTTCGCTCGGCCGAACGCACATTCCAGCTTTTGACGCAGGTCGCGGGCCGTGCGGGGCGTGGAGACAAACCGGGGCGTGTGATCATTCAAACGTATTCGCCGGAACATCCCAGCATCCGCTTTGCGCGCGCCCACGATTTCAAGGCGTTTTATGAAAGTGAAATCCCGGCACGCGCGGATTATCACTACCCGCCTTTTTACCGGCTGGTCAATTTCATCATTCGCGGCCACGATGAGCAAAAGGCCTACCGGCACGCGCGCGAAGTGCGCGAAGCTCTGCAAGCGGGCTTGCAAAATCAAGCGGGCGGCGAGGGAACCGCGCCTTTTGAACTCATGGGACCGGCGCCGCTGCCCTTTTTCAAGCTTCGCGGTCATTTTCGTTGGCATGTCATGGTGAAATTTCCGCGCGAGGTCCAGGCGCCTGCGGGACTCTGGAAGACCGCTCTGCGCCTGCGTAAACCCGCCGCCGTTTTCTCCGCGGTCGATGTCGATCCCGTCAGCATACTTTAAAATATCGCGGCGTGCTTCACGCGGCACTCCCGGCTGTGTTAAAATAACCACACCATGGCGCATCTGAAAATCCGGGTTTATCCCGATCCCATTCTTAAGAAAATTGCCGCCCCGCTCACGGATTTTGGGCCCAAATCCCAGAAGCTGTTCGAGGATATGATCGAAACCATGTATCTCGACGACGGTGTCGGGCTGGCGGCCCCGCAGGTGGGTGCTTCCGTGCGTGTTTTGATCGCTTCTCCCACGGCGAAGCCCGGTGAGGAGCAAGTCATTGTGAATCCGGAAATTCTGGAAGAGTCCGGCCGTGAAGTGGACCAGGAAGGCTGCCTGAGCGTGCCGGGCCTGGCCGTCAAAGTCGCGCGGGCCAAGAAAATTCGTTTGCGTTATCAGGACCGGCAGGGGAACTCCCATGAAGTGTTGCTCAAGGATTTTCCCGCCCGCGTGATCCAGCACGAGATGGATCATTTGAACGGAATTTTGCTCATCGACCGCGTCCCTTTCGATGAACGCCAAACCCTGCTTGCGGGATACAAGGTCCTCTAAACCTTTCTCATGAAAATTATATTTTTCGGTTCCTCCGATTTTTCTCTGCCCTTGCTTGAGGCCTGCTTGCAATCCGGCCAGGAGCTCGCGCTTGTCGTCACCACGCCCGATCAAAAAAAGGGCCGCGGCCTCAAAGTTCAGCCCAATCCCGTAAAGCTTTTTTGCGAGGAAAAACAGATTGCTTTCAGCGCGCCCGAAACTCTCAAAACGCTGGAATCGTTAGAGCCGGTTAAGGCCCGCCAGCCGCATCTTTTTGTGGTGGCGTCTTACGGAAAAATCATTCCCAATGCCTGGCTGGACGTGCCGTCTGTTTTAAAAATCAATGTGCATCCCTCCCTTTTACCCAAATACCGGGGCGCCGCGCCGCTCAACTGGCCGATTCTCGACGGCGAAAAAGAAACAGGCCTGAGCCTGGCGGAAATTACTGCAAAACTGGATGCGGGCGATATTTTCTTTCAGCAGAAAATTTCTCTCGAGGATTCGATGGATTCCGAATATCTTTCAAGCGAGCTTTCAAAATTGGGTGCGGCCGCTTTGCGCGGACTGCTGAAAGAAATAGCTGCGGGCCGCATGCCTCCGCGCCGTGCCCAGGAGGAATCGCTTTCCAGTTATGCCCGCAAGCTGGAGAAAGAAGACGGCCGCGTGCGCTTGACGGATTCGGCCGAATCCATCAGCCGCAAAGTCCGCGGACTCAAACCCTGGCCGGGCGTCTTTATGACGTTTCAGGGCGAGCCTCTGGCGCTGATGGCCGTCGAGGCGGAAAAATGCGTGGATGCCCAACCCGCCGGAACTTTGCTTGAGATTCGCAAAGACGGTTCTGTTTTGATCCGGGCGGGGCAGGATGCCCTTCAAATACTCTCGGTGAAGCCTGCGGGCCGCGGCAGTATGAGCGCCGCAGATTTTGTGCGCGGCCGCCGCCTCGGACCCGGCTTCAATTTTTTGCCCGCCGGAACGGAAAAGGGAAAATGAAAGTTTTGCATCTGGCCACGCATCTCAACATGGGCGGCATCAGCATCTACATTCTGCGGCTGGCAAAGCAGATGGCGCCGCTGGGCGTTGAAACCCACGTTCTTTCCAGCGGAGGGACTTTGACGCCGCAATTTCAAGCGGCGGGAATCCGGACGCATGAACGCAACATCCGCACTAAAAACGAAGTTCATCCCAAACTGTATTTTCAACTGCGTGAATTGGCGCAGTGGGTGCGTGCAAACAAATTTGAGATTTTGCACGCGCATACGCGCGTGACCCAGGTGCTTGCGTTTTGGCTCGGCCGGATGACGGGCATTCCCGTCGTCACGACCTGCCACGGATTTTATACGCCGCGGCTGGGACGCCGGCTTCTGCCGGCCTGGGGCGAGCGCGTGATCGCAATCAGCGATCTGGTGGCGGCCGATTTACAAAAGGCGCTGAAAGCCGAGCCCGCACGCCTGCGCATGATCCATAACGGGGTGGATCCCGAAGAGCTGGAGGTCCAGTATGCCCGGCATTCCAGAACTTCTGCCCTGGCGTCATTCGGTTTTGCAGCAGACAGCTTTGTGATTGGCGTGGTGGCCCGGCTTGTGCGGGATAAGGGCCATGAGTACCTGATTCAAGCCATGCCGCAGCTGCAGAAAAAAATTCCGGTAATGAAACTGC
>JAHFHB010000021.1 GCA_023247135.1 Candidatus Omnitrophota bacterium | reverse complement strand
CAAAACCGCTTGAAAGCAAAAGGTCGGAGACGTTCAACGTAAATCCATCTGCCAGAAGCCCCTGCCGGTCGAGTGCCAGGCTCCCCGCCGGTTGTACGGCCGCGATAAAGATCAACCCGTCGCGTGTGATTTTAAAAAACCAGTTCAGGCTTCCATCCGTTGACGGCACTCGGTAGAGAATAGTTTCACCGTAAAGCTCTGAGGGCGTGACACCGCTGAGCAGCGTACCATTGGAATAATCCGGTTGATAGCCGGGTTCGATCTTGACGGCTGCAACTGCTTTTTCAACCGCCGGAACCGCCGCTCTCTGAGCAGCAAAAGGGCTCCTGACAACAACCGCAGTCCCCGCCGCCTGCAGAGGCTGCGTGGTGGTGATCTGTTTCAATGCGCCCGGCGCCATGACACGGTCATACAGCGTCGCCGCCTGATCGCGCGTTGGAATTTCCCCCGCCTCCGGAACAATCGCATGAAAAGCTTTATTCGCCTGCTCCCTGGCGTTCGTCTCGAGCGACGGCGAATGCGTACGGTAAAGCTCCGCGACCCGCGTCTGCAGGCCTTCCGCTTCCCCGATGGCAAAAGGCAGTGTCTGTCCGTTTTCCCCGAGGCCCTTGCCCATCCAGTTGCCGCTGCGATGCGAAGCCGCACGCCACAAATCATCCGAGCGGCTGAGGTAATACAGATTCATGAAAATCTTGGGCTGGCCGTCTGTTGAATCTTTGTGTTTAAGCCAGACCACCACAAACGGGAACTGATTGAATTCCGGCGTGGTGAGCTGCGGATCAGAAACGTAATAAACATCGTCGCCGTACTGCCATTTGTGCCGCGGCGGTATGTTCGTAAAAAATTCATCCATGATCGCCTGCGCGTTTGCCGGCTGATCGGTTCCCGCCTGAAACCGCAAATACGGCAGCCCCAGACCACGCACCTCCTCGGCATAATTGACTTCGGTCACAGGCGCAGGCACTGCTTCAGAAACCAGCGTCGCTGCAGGAACAGGCGCAGCCGCTTCGACCGGTGTGAGCACAACGGGCTTTGCCGTGGTCTGAAGTTCCGCAAGTCTTTGCCGCATGGCCGCCACGGCACTTTTCAGACCTTCCTCGATCTTCAGAAATTCAGTGTCCAGCGCTTGCTTTGCCTGGGACTGGGCCGCCTGAACCTCGGCCTCCCCCGCATACTCTTGCACTTCCAGCGCTTGCGCGGCTCTGTCGCGCAAGCCTTTCAAAGTTGTCGTTGCGGCTTTAAGCGGTTCCCGCGTCGCTGCAATCGTTCTCGGTTCCGCCGCCGTCGTAATCGCCGCGGCCTGAGCCGCAATCGTTTGGCTCAAGGCCTCAAGATCCCCGCTGAATAAAGCCGGCACAGCCGCAAGACGCGCAACGATTTCAGCGATTTTTCCCCGATGCAGCCGGGCCAGCGTATCTTCGGAATCTTTACGCTGCTGCTCCTGCAGGGCGGCTTCACCAACCTCATCAAGCTGCTGCAGAAGCCAGTTCAAATCATCCGCGTCGCTCATACGCATTTCAGAACGCATGGACTGAAGCGCGGCCTCAAATCCGGACCGGGCTTCTTTCAAGTCTTTCACAAACTGCGCCGACACTACACTGCGCTGCAAAATTTCACGCACCCTGCCCAGAGGCTCTGTCAACGGACTGTCCGCCGCAAGCTTCGTTCTGATTTCATCGATGCGCTGAAGTACGCGCGCCAAAAGCTGGGCCCATGTCTCCACAGGAACGGCGGATTCAAGTTCTTTTAAAACTCCCTCGATATCCACGGCCGGCGGTTCATAACCCACCGGCAGAACTCCGCCGTACACGCGGTCCGCGCTGACCTGCGCGGCCATCAGGGTTTGTCCGGCACCGAGACTCAGCGAAATACGCCCCGCTCCATTGCGTCCGGCAAGCTGCGCCTCCACTTCGGACGGATTCGTCTGATCCCCGAACTGCGCGACGACCCAGCCCGGCTGCAGATTTTCTTTTCGGGGTAGAATAAAAGAGCGCTGATCTCTTGCCGCAGGATGATAATACGTTCCGCGCGCCATGAACCGCAGCAAGGCTGCATAGGCAATGGCCAGCGGAGTCCCCGCTTCAACCTCCGGATGATTTATCGCCACCCGTGCAAGACTCGTCAGCGCCTGCGCATGATTATCCGCGCCAAAAATTTCCTCCACGATCAGCAGCGTCGTGAAAAAAAGCACAAAATTTGAGGCAGAATCGCGGACCACCTCGGCACGCGCGCTGCGCGCCTCACCTGACAACTGCTTCGAGAGTCCCGTAAACAAGCTGATTAACTGCGCGCGCGGGAGTTCCTGCACCGGTGCCGCCAGCTGAAAATGAGGATCGTTCAAAAGCCCCGTCCGCGGAGGGAAATACGCATCCGCCAGTTTTTCTTCCAGCGCCAGCGGCTTGAGACTCATGGCGTTCCGGTAGAGTTGTTCGGTCTTTTTGGCGTCAAAGTTTTTGTTAATTTTAGGCGCAATCACGAGGTAAGAAATGTCGTGCTCACGCAGATAACGTTCAATGCCCGGCGTATGAAACCCGCCGGTGACAATCGCCGTGACTTTCTGCCCTTCCTGCGTCATCTTCTCCACCGCACGTTCGATCAAAAGCTGATCGCGCTGCATCGCCAGCGCATAAAACCGTTCAATCCGCGGCAAATCAAGGTCAAGTACGTTTAAATCCGCCGGCAGCGCGTAATCGAAATGATTTTCTTTCAATAGGGGCGCGAGAAAATCGGAAAACCCGGTCGTTTTAAACTCCTCACGGTAAGCGTAAAAAAACTCCGCGTCATTTTTGGTGAGCGAAAAATCAAACATTTTTCGGGTCACTTCGTAGACCTTCAGCAGGCGGTCCAGCGCCACCTCGCGTTCACTTCTGAACAGTTTGGCCTTGAGCGCTTTTTCAAGGGCCTGAATCTCATCAAAAATTTCAATCCCGATATGATCGTAAAGCCGCATGTAGCGCAGGTATTTCAGAACGTTCGCGTACTTGTCCGCCAGCGGGGCCTCCGCCGAAGCGCCGGCGTCCTGCTCCGGCAGACCCGTGAGCGTTTCTTCGAGGTACCCGTAATAGTCTTCCCGCTTCATCTTTTTCAGCCGGAACTGAACGGTGTTCTCCACGAAGCGGCTGAGTTTCTCGCGCGTCAGGACTTTCTTGACGTCTCCCGTCAGGGCTTCCAGTTCCTTCTCCGCCGAGTCAAAATCGATCGACTCCTCCAGCGTGGAGAGTTCAAGCAGTGCGTGAATCCTGGAATAATCGACGACCGGCGCATGGATTTCCCGGGCCGTTTCGACCAGGAATTTTACATAGGGTGTCAGCTCGCGGTTTTCTGATTCAAATTGGGTGCGGCGTTTTTCGAGCTGGAGAATTTTAGGCGGAAAAACATAAGCCATGACGTCGTCAAGCACATGCTTCAGCGCTTCCAGTGTTTTCTCGTCGCGCTCCTTGAATTTTGCGGCGTCCAAAAACGCCTTGCGGTTTTCTTCATACACCGCAGCGTCTTCCACGCCGAAAAGGCGCAGTTCCGGCCGGCGTGTGATCGCCAGGTACTCCGGCCCCGCGATTTTGGCCTCTTTGAGAAAATAATTGGCCAATGTCTGTCTGGATTTTTGATTCGGAAAAAGCGAATAAAACCGCGTGTCAAACTCCCCCTCGCCGCCTTCAAGGCTGACCCACTGCAGCTTCTGGTTCTGCGCGAAGGTATCAAGAATGCGTGCGATATTGCGCTGGGCCTCTTCGTTGGCGTGAGCGTCCTGGATATGGATCACGAGCAGGTCTTTGGCCCCATGGAACTGGCTCTTAACCTGTCCCACGGACTCAGGCAGGTCGATGCCGCCGGAAAAGACTCCGGGGTTAAAGGCAGGGTCTGGAGCGCCCGCAAGCACCGGGGCGGAACTCGGACGTTGGGGAATCATATCCGCGGAAACAACATTGGTCGCCGTGAACAGACTTACCGTGACAAGGGAGATTAATCGAAGCCAGGGCTTCGTTTTTGGCCTTTGCATCATCATGCCGGGTCTGCCGTCCCACACGATTTGGTTAGAGGCATTCAGTTCCTTAGTTCGCTAAAAAAAGTATAACAGGTCCTTCAAAATATACTTTTTCCAGAGGATTAAGATTTTTTTATGTTCGTAACTCAAATATACACAATGGATTCCGCTATGTCAAACCAGTTTAAAAAGATTTAAATTTATATATAAAAATACATATAAAGTTTTATCATCTGTGACAGGGCAAGTGAGTGCTAATACGCGTCATCGAGGATAAACAGACCATCCAGGGTTAGGGGGCTGGAGGATAGAGGAGTGCCTTGCGTTGTGCTTTCGATGAAAATTTGGTGGACCCGACCGGGATCGAACCGGTGGCCTCATCGTTGCGAACGATGCGCTCTCCCAGCTGAGCTACGGGCCCACGTAAGAATGGGGAGGAACTGCCGAAGCAGGCGGGACCTGCTTCAAAAAATTAAGGACGGTATCATATACTTTCTCGCGCTCAACTTCATTAAAAATTTCATGTCGCTGCCCTTCCAGCACAAAAATCTTTTTCTGAGGGGCCTTCAGCCGCTCATAAAGCGAGAGAGCCGGCGCATTGTTTACAATCCGGTCACTGCCCGCCAACAGCATCAAAACCGGCGCTGCGAGCGTCAAGGGTTTTTCAACCAGGTATTCCCCCTCTTGCATCAGGGCAGCTAAAAGCCGCGCTGAAATTTTTTTTGGAATCAAGGGATCCGCGAGATACTCACGGACTTTTGCGGCATCGTGAGACAACTGCCCCGCCGCCACCGGCTGGCTAAAATAAAAACCGGGTGCGAAAATTGCAATCACCCGCGCCGCCCATTTTAATGGCGCGCTCAGTGTCACCGACAGGCAGGGCGACGTGAGCACCAGCGAGGCCACCCATTCGGCGTGCCGGGAGGCAGACTCAAGCGCAATAAGCCCGCCCATGCTGTGCGCAATAAGATGCAGGGCGCATGCCGGAATTAATTTTTGCTGCCGCAGATACTCCCTCAGAGCCTGATGATCGGTCACGTAATCATCAAACCGCTCCACATCTGCCGGCTTTCCTTCGGAACGCCCGTGCCCGCGCAAATCGTAACGCAAACAACTGAACCCGGCCGCTGCGAGTTTGCGCACCAAATCGTCATACCTTCCGGAATGTTCAGCAAATCCGTGAATCAGACCCACCAAGCCCTTGGCATCACCGCATGCGTTGAGTTGGTAGTAAAGAGCCGGGGCGCCCGGCCTTTTGAAAAATCCCGAGGAAGAACTCTGGGGCATCTCAATCGTCCTGCGGACTGTGTTTGCCGGAATGCAGCATGTCCGCTTCGTGGTAAAGCGATTCAATCAAGCGGCTGTATTTCTCCATCACCAGGCGTCTTTTGACCTTCAGCGTCGGCGTCAATTCCCCGGCCTGCTGGGTCAACTCCTGCTCCAGCACGCCAAAATGCTTAATCTGCTCGTAGGGCGCCAGACCTGCCATCGAGGTCTGAACCGCTTTCCCAAGATGAGCCCGCAGCTCGGCACTCTGAATCACATCCGCCCACTTTTGGCCATCCACCCTTTCGGCACCCAGACAGCGCCGGACTTCCTCCCGCGCCGGCACCAAGAGCGCCACCAGATAATTTTTTTTATCGCCGATCACAACGGCCTGCTGAATCAGCGCGTGCGCCGTCAAACGCCCCTCGATATTTTGCGGCGCAACGTTCTTCCCGCCGGAAGTGACAATAAGATCTTTTTTTCGATCCGTGATGCGAAGGTATCCGTCGTCGGTCAGGCAACCGATGTCACCGGTATAAAACCAGCCGTCCCGGATGGCCTGCGCAGTCGCCGCGGGATCCTTGTAATAGCCTTTCATCACGCAGGGCCCGCGGGTCAGGATCTCGCCGTCTTCTGCAATTTTAACTTCGATGCCCGGAAGCGGTCGCCCGACCGTGCCAAAGCGAAAATCATTCTCCGCATTCACCGTAATCACCGGTGAGGTCTCCGTCAAACCATAACCCTCGAGAATCAAAACCCCGGCCCCATAGAAAAAGTCTGCCAGATGCTTTGGCAGCGGCGCTCCGCCTGAAATAAAAAAACGCAGGCGCCCGCCGAACACCCGCCGAATCTTGCGTAAAACCAGCCGCTCGGCAGCCGCCATCTTAAATTTCTGCGGCAGGCTCATCCGGCGACCGTCCCGCAGGCTCTGCCTGAAATGCCGCCCGTAGCGGACTGCCCAATAAAATATTTTCTTTTTCAGGCGGGAACCGCGGTCCACGCGCTCCATGATTTTGGCGTAAACCTTTTCATAAAAACGCGGCACGGCGGCCGCAATGGTCGGCCGGATTTCGGCCAGATTTTCAACCACCGTCGTCATATTTTCCGCATAGGCAATCTGCGCTCCGGCCGCCATCAAGAAATAATAACCGGCGAGGCGTTCAAAAACATGCGAAAGCGGCAAAAACGAAAGCCCGATATCGCTCTCACTCGCCCGGATAAGCACCCTGGCCCTGCGGTAATTTTCCATGAAGTTGCGATGGGTCAGCATCACGCCTTTGGGCGGTCCGGTGGTGCCCGACGTGTAAATTACCGTCGCAAGCATCTCGGCCTCGGCGCCGCTTGCAAGCTGCTGAAAAAGGGCCTCTCCGTTTAAAAGCCCCAAGCGCCCCTCGCTCGTGAGCTGTGGATAGAGCATCAGCTTTGAGCCCAGCGGCACCGCCGCCTCATCAAAAACAATCATGAATTTTAGTTCGCTTAAACTCTCCAGCGAGGGCAAAACTTTCTGCAGCTGTTCCGCGGAAGACAGAAACAGCCCTTTGGCCTGGGAGTGCCGCAAAACGTAGAGAACTTCCTCGGCCGTGCAGCTTGGATAAATCGGCACGCTGGCCGCCCCAAGACTTAGAATTGCCAGATCGGCATAGGCCCATTCAGGCCGGTTCTCAGACAAAATCGCGACAAGATCGCCCGGCCGGATTCCGTTTGCATAAAGACCCAGGGCCGTATGCACAACGTTTGTCTTCCATTGAGACCACGTGATCGGGCAAAACCGCTTCGCTCCCGGTGATTTGACCCAGAGGGCGGTCCGTCCGGGTGATTGAGCGCAGCGATAGAGAAACTCGGCGGGAATGCTGTTGAATTGTAACGGAGCGTCGGACATTAAACCCTTCAACAGATCAAAAAATGATTAAATGACCGATTGAACGATAACAAACAGACGTTATGCCGGACGGCGCGTTTCCGAAGCCGGTTTCAGAGCACCGGTCGAGGACTGCTGCCCCGCACCATTGAGCGCAAGCTGCCTTTCCCCCATCAGCGTCTGCCGGGGTGATGCCGCCTGTTCGCGGATCTGCCGCAGCTTCGCATTCTGCAAAACCAGGCCGGCATTGCTCAAAGCACGCTGATTGACAAACTTCATCTGCTGATTGGCTCTCAGGAGAATATCCTGGTGTCTACGGGCCTGATCAACCATATTCTGGACACGCAGCGCGTTCGTTCCAGCCCTTTGTCGAACTTCTTCATTGACCTTAAAAATTCTTTCAAGCTGCTGCTGCACACGCTTGACATTCTCGCTGGCAATGAGCGCCTTCGCAACCGGTGTCAATACCTTTGCGTCTTTGGACGCTTCCTGCTTGCCCTCCCGCGCCGTATTTACTTTTTCCTGCGGTTTAAGCGCCACCGGTGCCGCCATTTTTTTTCCAGGCCGGCTTGCCGCAGCCACCGCAACCGCTTTTTTGTCAACCACAGGACGCTGAGTCGCCTGAACCGACCTAGGCTTCACAGGCCGCACCGCTGCCGTCTTTAAATTTTTCGTGTCTTTCTTGGCCGGCGCCGCAGACTCACGCGCGCCCTCTTTCCACGGCCAGGCACAGTAAGCATTCAAGGCGTTGGCCGAAAGAAAACTGCACACAAGCGTGAAAAATAAAATATGTTGAGATAATTTCCGCATAAACGACGCGTTCAATCCTTCAGCAGCTGTTTAATCGCATCCAGGTTTTTCATGGCGCACTCTTCACCCGCCGCGATAAATTTTTCCGGGCTGTAAAACTCGGCCCAATGCCCTTCATGCACGTCCGGATGAAGCAGAACGTCCGCGTCGCGACCGGCGGCTTCGGCCAATTCGTACTCCATAAACTGGATGGTGTTCATTATAACGTTGAACGTGTTATCGGCATAGTGCTTATTGAGTTTGTACATAAACGCCGCCACGGCTTTCCCAAGCGGGTTTTTTTGGGCCAATTCCCTCAGCCGATGCATGTGCGCAAGCTCCTGCCGCTTGCTTTTAATGGCTCGATCCTGAGCGCTCGAAAGAACGTTGGCCGCAATGATCTTTTTGACGCCCATCCGCGTCAAAACGCGGGTCGGCAGCGGGTCGATCACGCCCCCGTCGATCAGGCACATGCCCCGGTGCCGAAATGGCCGGAAAATCCCGGGAATGGAACTGGAGGCCCGAATGGCATCCACGATACGGCCGGATTCAAAGATCACTTCCTCGGAGGTAAACAAGTCTGCCGCAATGATTTTGACCGGCGTATTCAGATCCTGAAATGTCATGTTGCCCACATAGCCCTCCAAAAAGCGGCTCATCTGGTTGCCTTTAAAAAAACCCCGGTGCGCAAGCGATAAATCCTGAAACCCGATCAGCTTAAAAAATGCGTTGGTTTTATTGATGGATTTTGCCACTTCCAAAAGCCTCTCGGCATTAAACCCCGCCGCCCAAAATCCCCCGATCAACGCCCCGATGCTGGCTCCGGCAATCACATCGATGGGGATTTTCTCACGTTCCAGAACGCGGATAAGGCCGATGTGCGATAGCCCGTAGGCCGCCCCGCTGCCAAGCGCAAGACCAATGAGTTTTTCCGAAAGCTCACGCGCCAGAAAACGCACAATGCCATGGTATTTCTCGCCGCGCTCCTGCCGCGGCGGAATCATCGAGAAAATTCTGAACTCAAGCCGGTTCTCCAGCTCTTCGAACGGAAATTCAGCTCCGCCCGCCGGCTCATGAATCAACACCTTAATGTCCGTTTTGCCGAAACCAAAATTCTGCTGCAGTTCCTTAAGCGTCTCGCCGGCTTTGACGAGCGCCCCCGCCTCCGCCGATTGATAAAAATAAATCACGTCCGTCTGCTTCAAGGCTTGAAAACCAGGGTGCCCCTTATCATGCGACAAACGCACCATGATGTAGTCAAAGCGGTACGTCAAAAAAGTCAGCAGTGAAGACACTTTCTTTTCCAATGCGCCATTGCCTTTCTCACAGGAAACCGGCAGGTAGACAAAACCCGAGCGGTGTTCATACAAGCAGGGTTTCACGCCTGAATCCGCACCCAGATCCGCTTTCTCCAAATCAAGCTTGGCCTTGACATGGCTTTGAAACTCTTCATAAAAATGCGGGTGCTCTTTTTCGCTAAAATCAACCACCACGACTTTGCGGGCCGTTTCCCGCGCCAGCTTCGCCGAGAAATCGACCCAGAAGATAAACGATTCCTGCGGATAGGATTCCGGATAAAGCGCCGTGATTTTAACTTCACGCCGGTTTCCGGAAGCATCCTGGCTCTTCGTCAAGCGGTGGCCGAGTGAACGGGTCAAGTGAAGTAACAGCGCCGGCGTGGCCTGCACAAACTTGAGAAAATCCTCTTTCTCAAACTTCAGCACCACCCCGTCGCTCTTGGCCTCGACAGAGGCGCTGTGCAATTTCCCGGTCAGAAGCGACGTTTCGCCAAAGTGGTCTCCGCGGTAGAGCTGCAGCAGAGTTTGGCGTGATTGCCCCCCGCGGGTCCCCGTAAAGACATGAAAGCGGCCTGAGACCACCACATAGAAAAATTCCGCGGCCGTGCCTTCGGTGTAGACAAGATCGCCGCGCTTAAACTCCTGCAGTCTGGCTTTCTTCTCAACATCACGCAGTTCCGCCGGGTTGAGCGACGAAAAGACAGAAATCTCCCCCAGAGAAAGTTCCTTGGCCGTCTCGATTTTTTTGTTAAATGAAAAGAATCCCATGCTGGTATGAATATATCGTCACGCCGTAAATTATTTTGAGGGAATAGATTAGAAAAAGTGAGCGGAGCAAATTGGGCGGTGTCAAGGGAGGCTCGGGAATCAGCGGCAAGTCGCGCGTAAATCTTCAACCGCTCGCTTCCAGGCTACGCGCTCCCGCAGCGCTTTCGGCCTGGAAACAGCCGGGTGCACGCACAACGCCCGGCCTTCGTCTTTAAGCGGGGCATGGCCCCACAGCCCCGCTTTCACTCCGGCCAGCCGGGCGGCGCCCCAGGCTGTGGATTCGCGAATCGCCGAAACCCGGACAGGCATCTGTAGCGTGTCTGCGGCGAATTGCATCAAAAGCGCATTACTTGTCGCGCCGCCGTCCACCCGCAATTCCCGGACCGCATGGCCCGCATCCTTTTTCATGCACTCCACAATGTCTGCGTTTTGATGCGCCAGGGCTTCCAGCGTCGCGCGAATCAAGTGTTCGCGGCGCGTCCCGCGGTCAATCCCGAAAATGGCCCCGCGCACACGCGGTTCCCAGTACGGCGAGCCCAGGCCTGAAAATGCCGGAATGATGCGCACCCCGCCGCAATCCTTCACCCGCCGCGCCCAACGTTCTGAATCCGCCGCGTTTTTGAGGATTCCAAGGCCGTCCCGCAGCCATTGAATGGCGGCGCCGGCGATAAACGCAGCGCCTTCGAACGCATAAACCGGCGCGCCGTTTTTATCACTTGCCAGAGTGGTCAGTAAACCAAACGGCGGCTTGCGGAATTTTTCGCCGATATTCATCAGCACGAAGCAGCCCGTCCCGAAAGTGCTTTTCACCTGCCCGGGCCGGTGCGCCCCCTGTCCGTACAAGGCCGACTGCTGATCGCCCAAAACGCTCAGGATCGGAATTCCGGCGGCAAAGACATGGTTTTTAAACGTCACGCCAAACAAACTCCCCGACTTCTTAACCTCGGGCAAAAGCCCCCCGGGCACTTTCAGCATTTGAAGCAGTGAGGGATCCCATTTCCGGGAGCGAATGTTGAATAACAAGGTCCGCGAGGCATTGGTGTAATCCGTGGCATGCACCTGGCCGCCGGTCAGGTTCCAGATCAGCCAGGAGTCAATAGTCCCGAAACAAATCCGGCCCTTGACGGCCTGGCGGCGCCACGCGCTTTTCTGATCTAAAAGCCAGCGGATCTTGGTGGCTGAAAAGTAGGGATCGCTGACCAATCCGGTTTTGCGGCGCAGCACCGGCTCCTGGCCGCTCGCGCGAATCCGGTCCGTCCAATCCGAAGTTCTGCGGTCTTGCCACACGATTGCGCGATGCAGCGGCCGCCCGGTTTCGCGGTCCCAAAGAACCGTTGTTTCGCGCTGATTTGTAATGCCGAGACCGGCGATTTGAGATGCGGGAATGGAGGTCCGCCGCAGGACAGCAGACGTCACGTGCAAAACAGAACTCCAGATTTCCAGCGGATCGTGTTCAACCCAACCGGGACGCGGATAATACTGCCGGATTTCGGTGTAAGCGGATGCAACCGCGTGGCCGTGCCGATTGTAAAGAATGGCACGCGAGCCTGTGGTCCCTTGATCAATGGCGAGGATGTAGCCTGGTTTCATTTGTGATGCCAGGATACGACGGGATGCGAGTCCAAGAATGACTCCCCAGCTGCCGACAGATTAATTAGATTTCAGAAGGTTCTTCGGGGTCCGTAAAATCATTCACTTTGGTTTCGAGCCAGTGATTGTAGGCGTAGTCTAACACCCGGAATTTATCCACCGGGTCCATGGCAACAAAACGAATGCCCTGGTCAAACCCCGAATCGCTTTCACGAGCGTTGCGGCACCACATCACTTTGCCTGTGGTCTTCACCGGCTTGGGATCATCCGGAATGTTGATTTCAATATCAAGCAAAGAACCGTTCTTCAGTTCTTTCCCTGAATTGACCTTGATGCCTTCCCGTGAAAGATCTTTGCTCAGGCTCACGCCCCGAATCTGCACATCTTCACTGGAGGCAAATTTGACGCTCATGTACGCATCAAACCTCTTAAATCTGCGTCTTTCTTTATCCATAATCAGTCTCCTTACGTTAAGTTGTAGGGACCGTTGATCTAGCAAAATTAGCCTGAATACTTCTTAAAACCCCTGACTGAATTTGAGACAACTACCCTGCCCAAAAAAAATATAACATACGGCCCCTGGTTTTACAAGTTATCGGACGCATTTATTTTAGGACGTTTTCCCCTGCAAAATAGGCACCGGAAACCTTGATTTTGGCCTGCTCTGCCCCTATAGTAATCGGCACCGTGAGGGATAAAATCCATGCCTATTTACGTCTATGAAATCCTGCGCAAAGACGGCAAGCCGGGCCGGCGCTTTGAAATCCAGCAAACGATTCATGCGGCTCCGCTTAAAAAACACCCTAAAAACGGACGTCCGGTAAGGCGGGCCGTCAGCTCGGCAAATCTCCCCAAGAGCAAGTATGAGCGCGCCGTAAAGTCAATCTATGGCAAAGATTCAACGATGGGAAAGCATCTGCTGCGCGGCGGACAATAATCCCTCTCCTCATTTTCGTCAGGTTCCTCAGACGTTGCTGTAAACGCTGTTTTGAATCATGGCGTAGCCTTTGATCAGCTCTGTGATTCCCGCATCCAGCGAGTGGCCAGGCTTAAAACCTGTCTTTTCAATCTTGTCATTCGAAACAATGTAATCCCGTTTATCCGGGTCCTCCCCGAGCGGCGCATCCATGACAACAAACTGCGGCACCTGTTTTTGAATCCGCTGGCAGAGCTCGCGCTTGGAAAGATTCGCGTCCGAAAGCCCCACATTGTAGGGCCCGCCCTTCATCGCATCAAAATGGTTGATGCCGTGCAGAAAAACCCGGGCAACATCACGGACGTGAATGTAGTTGCGCTTAAAATCCCCCTCAAAAAGAACGATAAAGCGGTCCTGCACCGCCCGATACACAAAATCATTTACCAGTAAATCCAGGCGCATCCTCGGAGACATCCCAAAGACTGTGGCCAGCCGAAAACTGAGTGCATTTTTCCGCTGAAGCACAACTTCCTCCGCCGCAACTTTATCGCGGCCATACAACGAAACAGGCTTCAACGGTGAGCTTTCGGTGCACGGCTGGCCCTTGGCCCCCATGCCGTAGCCGCTATTGGTGACCGGCATTAAAACTTTCTGTGCCGGACTGAGATCCCCGCACAAGCTGCGTATGGCTTCCAGATTTGTGGAAGTTGCCGCCAGAGGATCACGGTCGCAAAGCGGCGCGCCCACCCGCGCCGCAAGCGGGACCACCACGTCCGCTGATTTCAGGAGATGTTTGACCAGCGCCCGGTCACGCACATCCCCCCGGACAATTTGAAGAGCGGGATTTGAACACACGTGCGCAAGGCTGTTTTGGCGGTACATAAAATTATCCAGCACGGTGACCGGGTGGCCCGCAGCCAGCAGTTCGGGAACCAATAGAGAACCGATATAACCCGCTCCGCCTGTCACTAAAATTTTTTCCATCGG
>JAHFHB010000256.1 GCA_023247135.1 Candidatus Omnitrophota bacterium | reverse complement strand
TTGGGCGTAGGAAATGGTAAGGCGGCTGTGATACAAATTAATATTCGCGGAGAGGATAACACATTGGATAGTCTTCAGGTGGGTATTCGGGGTGTCAATACTGCGGCTATAGGTACGGTTATTATTGACGGATACCTGGATCAAGTAACTCCTTTGTCCACGGAGGCCCGCTCCGAAATGCGCATGGCGCAAAAGCGGGGATTTAATGTTCAGGTCACGGAAGATGCTGAGAAAAATATCCGGGTTATTAAGTTTGAACCTACCGATGCGGACCTTGATGAGATCATCCGGACGCTGCGTCTTGAAAGTTACTTCCGAACTTTACCTTCGGGAGCATCGAGTCCGGCGTTAAGAAAATTTGTTGAAGAAGCTATTAAAGATGGCTCGCTCGTGCTTTACCGGAGCCATGCTAATTTGTACGACGAACGCAACGGTTATTTCAATCTAATCTTGAGCGGCTCGGCCCAGCTTAAAACCAACCCGGATTCAGCTAAACTAAAAATTTTGCCGAACGGCGAATTTGAGGGGCCAAATTTCGGTTCAGGAGCCGGGGTGGGCGCATGGGCAGTGGCGGGCCAAGACGTGCATTGGGGTGAAATGCGCTCGATGGAATCTGTGCTGGCATTGACCCTGAGCGCGGCGCAATACGAAGAGCTTTTGAGGATCACGCAAACGCTAGAGGGAGAGGCTATTGCCGAAGCAGATATCATGAAAAAAACAGATAAGGCAAAACTTCTAGAATATGGGCTGATCAAACCTTATACCAACGGGCAATATGCTTACCGTGTACAACGTGAAAAAGAGATTAAAAAGTTGCTGCAAAAATTGGACTTTGCGGTTAAAAGTGCTGAAAAAAATGCGTCAGAATTGAGTGCAGGCTCTGCAGACGAGCTTGGTAAGGCCAAAGCGGCTGTTGTCAAGGCGAAAAGTGAACGTACGCGTGTGGGCCGTCTTGTCAAGAATTACAAATTGCTTAAAAGAGATATTTTGAGAAAACTCCCCGACGGACGTTATGGTTTTACTGGCCATGCGATTCAGACTGCGATCAAAAATGGCGGATTAAATCAATATTTGCTGCAGGAAGACTTTCTGGTCAACCCGAAGTCTCCAACCTTGAGAGATCACAACGGTCAGGAACTAACCAATACCGAATTTCTGGCGATGTCACGCAACCTCGACGTTGTAGATCAACCTGGCGAATACCAAGACAGGATTTCTTCGATCTTTTTTGTAAAAGTGGATGGGGTCAGAATGAATGAAATGACAGCCTCCCCGGCGGGAAAAGTACGGTTGAGATTCAAGTCCGGAACCGAGGTGCAGCTGGATATCCCTGTCGGAGGTGTTGTGGATCCAGTCAGCATGACTAAGGAAGCCATCAGACGTGAACTCGTTCGTATAGATGATCCGCTTAAAGCGCTGGCGATTGAGGCTCCGGGAGCGTCAGTCCATAGTCTGGATCTGATGGCCTATTTTAAAGACGTTGAGAACTCGGCGGATTACAACTTGGATGAATTGGTGCAGCAGTTGTTGATCAAAAACTATGATCTCAATGCTGTGGATGCTGACTTGCTGAAACAAATTGTATTGGATGCAGAAGCCGCACTTCGTGTGCAATCCGGGCTTGAACACACGGATTTAAGTTTTCAATGGCGCACTGAAGTCCTCGGGGTTTTGCTGTCGTGGATTAATCTGGATATGGTGCATCGCTACGGAATGGACCCGGCAAAACTGGATCTGAAGTCGATTCAGGCTCTTATGGACGCCTTTGTCATCGCGGCTCTTCCGGGAGGCACGCTTGCCAATGCGCGGCCTGAACTGGACCAGCTTAACGACCCAAACAAGGCCAACAAAGCTTTCACGGCGCTCGACACGTATTTTGACTCAAAGGCTCGAGAACAGAAAAAATTGAGCGAGATGAGTCCGGAAGATCGCAAACGTTTAGGGTGGCAGGGCATCCGGCATTATTTCAGCCAGGGCGTGGATGCGGAAATTGCAGACCGCGAAGTCACAGGTGTTGTCGCGATTCCGCTTGCCGATTATCAGGGCGGCAACCGTGCTCAATTCCCCCAGAAAACAGGCATTAAAAATGCCGTGATCATTCCCGACCGGCACGAAAACTTCGAAGGTTTTTTGCAAGAGCTCCAGGCGCTTGGAATTATCGACAAAGACCTGAACCTCAACGCTGAAAACAACCGCGGGATGCGCATCATTCAGCTTGGCGATAACATCAACCGTTTTGTCGGCGCCAACGGGTATGCGATTTTGGACTTTTTCCAAAAATTATTGGCACAAGCAGCGGCTTTTAACGCAAAGAATCCGCTCAGTGATCACATCACGATCGAATTGCTCCTGGGAAATCACGAACTGGACCTATTACGTTGGGATAACGACGAAATGTCGCTCCATTTCCCATCTCTGCCGCGGCGCATCATGGCGGAGGTGGTGCGGGGGCAATTGCGAAATCTGATCAATGACAATGTTTTGAAAACGGCGATTTATTTGGGGGACGCCTCAACCGCTAATGATCGTGAGAGTCACCTGCTTTTGGTCCACGCCTTTGCCGATCCCCAAGTGAAAGCAGATATGCTTCGTGAAATCGATGTGAATAATCAACACTACCGGACAACGGGGCAACTGGACAAGGTGCTTCCGTTAAATGACTTGGGTGTTGCCGAATATGCAAATCGAATTTTGAAAAACGCGATCAAACCTCAAGAGGAATTGAGCGAACAAAGTACGCAAATAAAAGGAGAGGAAGCGGGCTTTGGACACTTTGTTTTTGACAAGTCGTTCTTGAGACAAGGAAAGGCGCCCCGTTCTGGTTTTGTTGAGTTTGATGCAGGGAACTGGAAAGGTAGTGATCTTGGGAAAGCATTGGAAAATGCTGGTGTTTTTGATGAGCAAGGAAACGTGAATCAAGCAAAACTCGAAGAATATCGCAAACAGCTTAGCTATTCCGTCAACGGTCACAGTTTCCGCGGTGCGGGGGAAGCGGACGTGGCTTACGTTGCTTTGGCAGTTTTGTACGGCAATTTTATTCTGGATGCCGGGGACCATCAGAATTACACGGATGCCGTTGAAGAAAGCCAAATCGCTATGGCTATCCGTAACGGCGTGCCTTACTTGGTTTATCCGCTGACCCGCAGAAAAGCCGAAAGACCTGCCACGGAGAATGACTTTTTAAAATGGCTCAGCGTCTATTTGGCCGTGGAAGAAGTGAAGACCCG
This sequence comes from Candidatus Omnitrophota bacterium, assembly GCA_023247135.1. Lineage (GTDB taxonomy): Bacteria > Omnitrophota > Omnitrophia > Omnitrophales > Aquincolibacteriaceae > JAHFHB01. The sequence continues at coordinate 321 of JAHFHB010000256.1, read as the reverse complement.
GCAGGCCGCTATTCCCCCAGGGAGCCTGAGCCGTGAAGACTTCAGGAAATTTCCTAAAAACGTGCAGGGGGCCATTCGCAAATTCTTTCCGAACCTGAAAATCACCGGTGGAAGAACCGTTTCTGATCATGACACTCTGAAATTTTTTGATAATGTGGTTGAGGGCAAGCAAAAAGGCATTCTCGAATTTTTGCAAAAGATCGATCCTGCGGTCGTGCAAAAACTTGAAGCCTTGGAGAAACGAACGCCCGCAAATCCGGTGCCATTTTTCAGCGAGCAGTATGCCGGCGATGCTGCATTAGCGGCTGAAGGAGAATTAGT
>JAHFHB010000255.1 GCA_023247135.1 Candidatus Omnitrophota bacterium | reverse complement strand
AACCAGGGCAAAGGTTTTTCAATCCGGCGCGGCATTGAAGCTTCCGGCGGAGATGCTTTTATCATCCAGGACGCCGATTTTGAATATGAGCCGGAGGACATTCCGTCGCTTTTAGGGCCGCTGATGCGCGGGGAGGCGGAAGTGGTTTACGGCAGCCGTTTTCGCGGCAGGTTTTGGCCGGCAGGCATGGCTCTTGCCAATATGGTCGCGAACCGTTTTTTAACGCTGGTCACGAATCTTTTATTTTTTTCAAACCTTTCCGACATGGAAACCTGCTATAAGCTTGTCGCAAAATCTGCTATGAATGGCATCCAACTGAAAACGGAACGGTTTGATTTTGAACCTGAAATCACCTGCAAGCTTATTCAAAAGGGCGTCCGCATTTTAGAGCTTCCGATCCGCTACAACGGGCGCACGGCCCGTGAGGGCAAAAAAATCAAGGCTCGTGATTTTTTTATCGCCATCCGGGTTTTGCTGCGGCATCGATTTGCAGGCGCATGAAACCCGCCCCGTTTAAATTCAAATTTTTTGCTCGTTTTCTCGCTCTACTTTGTCTTGTGGCTGTCGCTTTTACAAAGCCGCTTGCGGCCGGCGTATTTTTGCGGGAGCTCAACGTGGGAATCGCCGTTGCTCCAAGTTTCAAAACGATTCCTCGCTGGCAGGAAGAATTTGCGCGGCGTCTGGCCTATACGTCTAAAATTTTCGAGACGGAATTCAAGCTGAAGTTCAAACCGCGCGTTTACTGGGACTGGAATGCGCCCGATGAGCGGCTGGGTATGCAGGTGCTCATGGAGGATTTACGCAGCCAATTTCCGCTCAAGGGGGTGGATGTGGTGATTGGGCTCACGCACCTTGGAGGGCCGCTGGGTGCCGGGCAAATCAAAGACCTGCATACGATCGGGCAAGCGCGTCCTTTCGGCGGCTACCTCGTTTTGCGTTACCCGAATAATCCGCTTTACAAAATCCAGGAAGAAACGGTTTTAACCCATGAGCTCGGGCATGTTTTCGGAGCGGTGCACATCCGCGACCGCAAATCGATTATGTCGCCGGTGGTTGAAACCCAGCTTCCCTCCGCGTTTGATGCCGCCAACCGCGATATTATTTCCATGACGCGCGAGTTTGATTTTTCCAAAGGCGTGGATGAAATGCCCGCGGCGCTCAGCAGCCGTCTGGCAGCCTCGTACCTGAAACTTGCCACGTCCGATGAATCGGCTGATTTTTATCATACGCTCGGGAACCTGTATTTGAGAATGAACCGGCCGGAGGATGCGCTCAAAGCCTGGGAGCGCGCCCGAGCGGCCGATCCCGGCAACGTGGCGGTCCATTACGATCTCGGGTTTCTTTACTACCGGCGGGGTGATTTTGACCGCTCGATCCGTGAGCTCGGGCTGGCGCTTAATAACCTGCCGCTCAACAGCCAAAAAACCGACAAGGTAAAAATCCTTGAAGCGTTGGGCGGCGCGTATTACCGCAAGAATAATTTTTTCTCGGCGAACCGTTCCTGGAATCAGGCTCTCATGCTGGCGCCGACGAACGATGAGCTGCATATCGATTTGGCACTTTTGCAAATTGCCAATGGGAAAGTCGAAGAAGGGATTCGTGAATTACAGGTTTTCCTGAAAAAAGATCCGCAGAATGTGCGGCTTTTAAGCCTGATCGGGTCGGCCTATTTCCGCCGGGGCCGCTATGTGGAGTGCGCGCAGAATCTGGAACTTGCCGTGAAAATTATTCGTAAAAAAGGCCCCGGCGCCAAAAGCGGCCTGGACCAGAACCAGCTTTTCGAGACGTACCAGAACCTGTCGGCGGCCTACATCAAATTGAATCGTCAAGCCGAAGCGGTGAATTTCATGAAAGCCTCTTGCCAGATGCGCCCCAGCATGAAATGCAATGAACAGCTTTCTGATTTGTATTTTCAACTGAAACACTGGGATGAGTCGGCGCAGCTTCTGGCGGGGATTATTCAAACCAAAAGGGATGACCCCGAGATTTACGCCAAGCTCGGAGTGAGTTTATCTCAAAAAGGCGATTACCGGCAGGCGCTCGTGATCTTCAAGGAGGGGCTCCGCTACATGAAAAATCCCAAGGCCGAATCCAACATCCATCGCAACATCGGATACATTTATTTCCAGCTCGAGCAGTGGGATTTGGCCTTGCAGGATTTTCATATCGCCGCAGCCCAGGATCCTACGGACGCGGAAACGCATGTGGGGATGGGCTTGTGCAAGATGAAAAAAATGGATCTGATGGGGGCCAGCGGAGAATTTAAAGCAGCCCTGGCGATCAACCCCAAACATCCGAAAGCGGCGCAGCTTCTGCAAACGGTGACGGCCAATATGGAAGCGTCCCAGAACTCCCCGGGCTCACAGGGTAAGGCGACGATCCGGCAGCGGGCTCCTGCAGCCTAGCGACTGCGGAGAAGTTCCTGGATGTAAAAGGACGGAATGGCAAATGTCGTTTTATTCCGGTGCTGGGCTCCTGCTGAAATAATTCCCAAAACATCCCCGTGCTCATCAAAGACCGGGCTGCCGCTGTCCCCCTGGTAAAGATCGAAGCTTACCTGAAACACTTGCGGTGCCTGCGCCGCGCTGCCAAACGAATTTTTCTTCTGGCCGATCCCGCGTAATTTGCCTTCGCTGATGGTGTTTTTCAGCAAGGGGGAGCCGCCGACTGAAAAAACTCGGCTGTTCAGCTTTACCTGTGACGAATCGGCCAGACGCAAAAAAGGCAGAGACCCGCTTCCCTGGATTTGCAGCAATGCGACATCGTGGGCCGGGTCGGAGCGCAGCGGCGTTGCCGTAAAGACCGCTCCGTTCGCCAGGGTCACTTTAATGCGGGCCGCCTGCTGGACGGTATGAACATTCACTGCGACAAGCCCGCCTGCGCTGACAAGGATGCCCGTGCCTTTGCGGGTGAACGTGGCCGGCAGAATGCTGCGCGCCAGAACGGCGCGGCCCGAGGCTGTTTTCCCGGCGATCTTTGGTTTTAAAGAGGCGTTGATTGAGGCGTTTTCAGAAGTCACGGTCACGATGGCCTCGGGCGCTTTCATGAGTTCCGCCAAAATGGAAATTCCGGCGGAAGCCGCGGCCGGCAGCGCGGCCGTCAAGAGGAGCGGGAGCAGGAGGACGTTTAATGTTTTTGACATGGGAAAGACATCGGGCCTTTGCGCCGAAAGTTAAGCCGAGCGGCACATTGATTTTCAAGGTTGATTGCAGGGCACGGATGGATTAAGTTAACGCCATGAAAAAACAAACTTTTACGCGCATGATCCTGCACATCGACATGGACGCCTTTTTTGCATCGATCGAACAGTTAGACCATCCGGAGTATCGGGGCAGGCCCGTGGTAGTCGGCGGAGACCCCAAGAGCCGCGGCGTGGTCAGCACCGCGTCGTACGAGGCGCGCAAATTCGGTATTCGTTCAGCGATGCCCGCGGCGGAGGCTTACCGGCTCTGCCCCGAGGCTGTTTTTGTCCGGCCGCGCATGGACCGCTACCAGGAGGTTTCCACGATGATCATGGGCATTTTGCGGCATCACACCGAAAAACTGCTCGTAGTT
>JAHFHB010000254.1 GCA_023247135.1 Candidatus Omnitrophota bacterium | reverse complement strand
TTTCTTGAGGTGGTGAAAAGTTCCGGGTTTGGGCCGCCGCAATCGCTGAGCATTCCGACGAGTCTGGGCGCCATTCCTGCGAGCGCCGCGACCCTGCTTTTGAGCACAAGCCCGCTTTACCGCATCCACCCGCCTTTAGCCAAACGCAAACGCATCGTGGGGCTTATGCAGGCGCGCTGTCAGGGGAAACTCGCGCCGGCCGAACTGCGCAGGCAATCGGCCTGGATGGCTGACCTTTATGCCGCCCTTGAGCTTCGCAGTCCGAAAGCCTAACGCTTTCGGAACACTCGCGGGGTTTTGACAACCCCGTCTACGTAGCCGAAAGCCTAACGCTGTTAGTCCTCTTTCTGTAGGGTACAGGCATGCCTGTACCCCACGAACTTCGGAATACAAACCCGCCCTTGTAGAAAGCGCTGCTTCTGCTAAGATTCTCGCAGTCTTCAACCGCAACGAATGAAAGGAACGTTCATGGCAAAGGCAAAAGCACGGCATATTTTGGTGGATGATGAAAAAACCTGTCTTGATCTTAAACAAAAAATCGAAGGCGGCGCGAGTTTTGCGGATCTGGCTACACGGCATTCGCGCTGTCCGTCCGGCAAACAGGGCGGCGATCTCGGCGAGTTTTTCCGCGGGCAAATGGTGAAGGAATTCGATGAAGTGGTTTTCAGAGACGAAGTCGGCAAAACACACGGCCCCATCAAAACACAGTTTGGCTACCATTTGATTCTGATTGAAAGCCGCAAAGACTAAGCGCGGTTTATGCTCATTGCGTTGAATAAACCTTACGGCGTGATCACGCAGTTCACTCCGAAAGAAGAGGGCCAGCGCACGCTGGCGGAATTCGGTTTTGCGAAAAACGTGTATCCGATCGGCCGTCTGGATTTAGACAGCGAAGGGCTTCTCTTTTTAAGCGACGACGGGCGCTGGACGGATTTTCTTTTGAATCCGCGCAATGCGCATGAGCGTACTTATCACGTGCAGGTGGATGGCCGCATTACGGATGAGGCGCTGTCGCGCTTAAAGCAGGGGCCCGCGATTCAAGGCGAGAAAACACGGCCCTGCAAGGCCCGGCGCCTTGAGCCGGAACCTGCCTACGCGCCGCGTGTTCCGCCGATCCGTGTTCGGCTTTCGATTCCCACCAGCTGGATCGAGCTTAAACTGATCGAGGGCAAAAACCGCCAGGTACGCCGCATGACCGCCGCGGTTGGGTTTCCGACCCTCCGGCTGGTCCGCACCGCCATCGGGCCGATCGAGTTGGGGGATTTACCGGCGGGAAAATGGCGCCAGCTGGGCAAAGCGGAGGAAGAAAGGCTTTTTCAATGAAATGGTATTTCAAGACTTCGGTGGTGGTGATCGCCCTTTTAAGCGTGGGGCCGCTGGCTCTGCCGCTAGTCTGGTTTCACCCGCAGTATTCGCGCTTCGTGAAAATCCTCACGACGGTCATCACGGTTGTTCTGACGGTGGTGCTTGGCAAAGCCCTGGATGCTTCGTTTAAAGCCACGATGGAAAATTACCGGGTGCTGATGAATGCGCTGGCCCCTGCGCGTTAGGGGCTGTTAAGGCATGAGCGTTTTTTGTAGGGAACAGGCATGCCTGTTCCCTACCCATGTGTGTAGGCATCAATGATGCGCATCAATAAACTAAACCAGCTGATTGAAAACGGCGAAGTCGTCAAGGGTGACTGGTTTTTGGATGACGATCACCGCGTGACGTATCGCGAGCGCGGCGAGCGCGAATCTGAAGCCCGCATTCGCGGAACCCTCATTGCCGCGGAACCGGGCAAGCTGGTTTTGGCCGTGGAACAAAAAAAATCCGGCCATAGCGTTACCACCAGCCTTTTCAAGCTCACCGGTACCTGGCAGGCCGACCCGCAAAACCGCATTACGTTCACAGCCGGCCGCGAGCTTGGGGCAAATAATGTTCTGGCGTTTGACGGCTCCTGGAAACTGAATGACAGCCAGGAGATTGTTTATGCGTATGAACAAAGACGCCTTAAAACAAAAATTCGCAGTACGCAGGAGCTCGTTTTTAAAGGCTGTTGGGATTTGTCTGGCGGGCGGCAGCTCACGTATTACGTGGGCGGCGATACGCACAACGCTCTGCGTTTTCGCGGAACGTTTCAGACACAAAGCCTGCTGGCGAAAGCGGGGCAAATTCGCTATCAGCTCGGAGCGGAGGCCCGCCGGACGGCCAGAACGCGCACGCTCACCCTTTTCGGGACCTGGAAGTTTTCACGCGGCCTGGAACTTTTTTTTGAAATCGAAACGGCGCAGGGTCGCAAGTACGCCATCGCGTTCGGCGGCACGCTGCATTTCAAAAACGACGTGACCCTGCAGGTGCGGCTTGCGACGCCGGCCGGGGAACCGCTGGGCGTTGAGATTCTGTTCACCAAGGATTTTTTCAAAAATAATGCGCAGCTTTTTGTGCGCCTGCAAAAAACGCTCGAAGAAACTTCCGCCGAAGCCGGTGTAACGCTTTCGTGGTAAATTCATCAGTCTTGAAGACAGCGATTAAAGCGGGCCTTTCAAAAACCCCTGCCCGTGTGCTACAGTAACCGGCCATGAACAAGCTTCGCCCTATTCAATCCCGCAGTGACATCCCTGAAAAATTTCGCGAAACACCCATTGGGCTTTTGCTGGAATACCACAACCTCGGCAAGCCCTATGATGTTTATTCCAACGCCTAGCTCTTGATCGGAATGTGCATGGACAGCCGCAAGCATCTGCATATCCCGGATCATTTTGCGTTTATTCTGCGCTCCGGCGGGGCCAACCTGCGTCCGGCGGAATTTAAAGTCTCCTACGCCATTGCGGTGGGCGGCGTGCGTGCTATTGCGCTGATCGGGCATAACCGCTGCGGCATGGTCAATCTGGTGGCGCGCCGCGAGGCCTTCGTCAACGGGCTGATCGAGGGAGCCGGCTGGGACCGCGTCCGGGCAGAAGAGCATTTTATGAGCTTTGCGCCGATTTTTGAAATTGGCAACGAGATTGAGTTCATTATTAGCGAGGCGGAGCGGCTGAGCCTGAAATACCCCAAAATCATCGTGGCGCCGCTGATGTTTAACGTGGATGACGGCCTGATTTCCTGGATTGAGAGAAGCTAGATCCCCTCTTGAATCCGGCCCCGGAACCTGCTAGTATCCCTTTCACGCGGTGATTTAAAACCAATTGCTCCGCGCTAAAAAAAGCTAAAAAGTTAGGTCGCGATTTGAGCAGCTTGCGGCGACCCGGGGACTTCCACCCAAACCAAAACGGCTAAAACGCGCAGGGCGTTTTCTCCCCGTTTCTTCCGCCGCAGCGCTTCTCCTTCTCGTATGACCTTCAAGGAGAATGTCCCATGGAGCCTTCAAATTATTCTTCTGCCGAACAATGGCGCAACGGCCTGCGCGCCGAAGGTTATTCTGTGTCCCCGCATGTGGTGACGGCGCTTGAACAAACCGCCGGCCGGCTCGGCCTGAGTTTTCAGGAAGCCTTTCGCTTTCTGGATAAGCACGAAAAAATTATCCGGGGCGGGTTTTCCGTGGTCGTCGACCTCACCTATCTGACGCTGTTGGATCAAACAACTCAGGCAGCGTA
>JAHFHB010000253.1 GCA_023247135.1 Candidatus Omnitrophota bacterium | reverse complement strand
CTGCAATTTCTTTTGATCCACTTTCAGCGCACTGCCCCACAGATAAAAAAGCGAGGAAAGCCGCGAGGTGATCGACACATTCGTATTCATGCCCGCCGGCGGGATCACAATTTGAATAGGTAGTTTCACCGGAATGGGGACGTCGAAAATCCCGGCCTGTGCCGCACCCGACATGCTGATCACATCGTGCTGTTTATCCAGCAAAATATCCGGATCAAGCGCAAGCCCCCAAGGTTCCGTTAGCGGGTTCACCTCCGGTGTTTTTTCGTTGGGGAAAAGAGTCAGGCTGCGGCGCGACGGCTTGTATTCAAATTCATAATTCTGTGCCGCCAGAAAAAGAGATCCGCCCGCGGCCAAGAAACGGCTGATCTCATAACGCTGGCGTTCTGAAAGATGACTGGGCGCAACCACCACCAGCGTTTTCGTCTTTTCAGGAATAGGCTCGCTGTCGGAAAGCTGAATGCGCGACACTTCGTAGCCCTCATAGTTCAGTACCGCAGGCAAAAGTTCGTATTGATCTTCGCGGTAACCCTGCGGCCCCGCCTGCCCCGTAAGCTGCATCAAAAGCGCCTGCATTTGCGGGTCGACATTGCGATCCTGATACGGCGCCACAACCGCCACCTTGGGTTTTGCGTCCAGCGTCAGCCGGTAAATTTTTGAAACGATCAGGTATTCCAGCTCATCCAGATTTTCAGGCATGATGCGCGGCAGGACTTCTTCGGGCTTTTCCTTGTAAGAAATGCTGAGCGCCGAATAAACCAGCTTCACGCCCACTTCATCCGCTTCAATGGACTGAACCTGGAAAGGCTCCACGCCTTTTTTTGAAAGCTCGGCCTCGAGCGTATCCGTACGGCCCTTGGCCGCCGTTTCCACGGCTTGCACGGCTTCCATGTGCAAAATTTTGTACTGCAGGCGCCCGCCGGAAGCGAGGCGAAACTCTTCAAGTTTTCCGGACACATCCTGTTCCAGGGTTTTCATACCCGCCGGCAGTTTATCTGCCGGAGAAATATAAAACTTCACCGTCACCGGCGCTTTGAGCGCGCGGATAATGTCTTTGCTGGCCTGGGAGACGGTGTAAATGCGGCCTTCGGTAAAATCAAAGCGCCCGATGGAAATTCCGGACACAAACCAGTTTCCGAGAAAGAAGATGCCGGCCGAAAGCGCCACGGCGCTTGTGAAAATAGTTCCGGCCTTGGGCCGCATACGGCCTTCGAGCCAGAATCCGTTCAACACCAGAAAGAGCGTCGTGCCCAGCAGAAAATAAAGCACGTCGCGCAAATCGATCACGCCGCGCGCGAACGCGTCGTAATGGCGCGCCGTGCCGAGAAACAGACGCACCAGCGTGCCCGCGCCCGCAATCCAGCCGTCGAGCGACGCGGCCACAAAATCCGTGCCCGCGAAATAAAGCGTAAAACAAATCAGCATGCTGACGATGAAAGCCGTAATCTGATCGCGGACCAGCCCCGACACAAAAAGCCCCACCGCCAGAAAAAATGCGCCCATGAAAAGCGCGCCGGCGTAACCGCCCGCCAGCACGCCCGCGTCCGGACGGCCCAGCGCAAAAAGCATGGCGGGAATGGCAAGCGTGCCGGCCAGCGCCGCAGCGTAGAAAAGCAGGGCGGCCAGAAATTTCCCAAGCACCAGTTCCTGCGTGCCCATCGGAAAAGTCAGCAGCATTTCAAGCGTGTTGCCGCGCCGCTCCTCAGCCCAAAGGCGCATGGTTACGGCCGGAATGAACACCGCCAGAAGAAACGGCAGCAGGGTAAAAAACGGGCGCATATCGGCGCGGCCGATCAAAAAGAACTGCATCATGAACAGGCCGCCGTTTAAAAGCACAAACACGGTGGCGAAAATAGTCGCGACCGCGGAATTAAAGTACGCGGCGCTCTCGCGGCGGAAGATAGTGAGGATGTTGTTCATTGAAACCAATGCCCAGTTATTAAGATTTTACGAGTTTGGTATTTTTTGTCATTCCTGCATGGTTTTAGCAGGAATCCATCCCATCTTCAAAAACAAAAAGGAACAGGCATGCCTGTTCCCTACCACATCAGGTCAAAAGCGCGATAAAAATATCTTCCAAAGTCAACGGACCCTGCTTGGCGCTTTTAGGCCGCGCCTGCTTTTCAAGTTCAGACTGTGCGCCCTGCGCCACCACACGCCCTTCATGAATAATCACAATGCGATCAGCCATGGCCTCGACCTCTTGTAAAATATGCGTTGAAAAAATAATGGTTTTTTCACGCGCTAAACCTTTGATCAATTTGCGAATGCCGAGAATCTGCAGCGGATCAAGCCCTGAGGTCGGTTCATCCAGGATGAGAATTTTCGGGTCATGAATCAACGCCTGCGCCAGGCCGACGCGCTGACGGTAACCTTTGGAGAGTTCATGAATCGCGTGCTTCCAGACAAAGGCCAGATCGCAGGCCTCGCGCACCCACTCGCGGCGCTCCTCAAGCCGTTTGCCACTGAGCCCGCGCGCCTGGCCCACGAACGAAAGATACTCATCCACGCGCATGTCGGGGTAAAGCGGCGCAGTCTCGGGCAAATATCCGGTCGTGCGCCGCGCTTCAAGCGGCTGGGTCAGAATATCGAATCCATCCATCGTCGCCGTTCCGGCGGTGGGATAAAGGTAGGTGGTGAGAATGCGCATGGCCGTGGTTTTGCCTGCGCCGTTAGGGCCGAGCAGGCCCAGAATCTCGCCGCTTTGCACCTGAAAGGAAACTTCTTTCAGGGCGGCGTAAGGGCCGTAGTACATGCTGAGTGAGCGGACATCAATCATCGGAAAATCACCGGTGTGTCATCCCCGCGAAAGCGGGGATCCATCCCTCCGAAAAACATGGATTCCCGCTTAAAACCATGCGGGAATGACATGGAAAAATTATTTTCTGCGTCCAAATAACCGCAAAAGGAAAAGAAACATGTTGATAAAATCCAGGTACAGCATCAGCGCGCCCAGCACCGCCATCTGCGGACTGCCAAAGCCGCGCTCCTGCATCATCTTTAGTTTCTGCGTATCGTAAGCGGTCAGCCCGATAAAAAGCCCCACCCCGAGATACGACAAAAACCAATCCAGCGCCGGCGAACGCAGAAACATATTCACCACCGTGGCCGTCAACAGCCCGATCAGACCCATGACAAAATAACTGCGCATGGAAGAAAGGTCCGTTTTAGTCACGGCGCCAAACACGCTGACGCTCGCAAAGGTCGCGGCCGTAATCAAAAAGGTCGCGGCAATCGAAGCATGCGTATACGCGATAAAAAGGTAGGCGAACGTCAAGCCGTTTAAGGCAGAATACACCAGGAATCCGGTGAGCGCCGTGCTCGGAGAGAGCTTCAGGGCTTGCGACGACAGCCAGATCACCAGGCCAAACTCCGCCAGCATGAGGATGAAAAACGTTCCGCCCGAGAGAGCGCGCATCAAGGCGTAGTTGCCCGACACCGAGTACGCGACAAAACCGGTAATGGCCAAGCCAATGGCCATCCATTGATACACTTTCTGTAAAAATGTCTGCTGGGCTTTTTCAAAACTAAACGCATGTTCATTGGGGTTTGTCATAAGAACCTCACTTTGCTTCGTCATTGCGAGGAGGCCGTAAGGCCGACG
>JAHFHB010000252.1:1041-3637 GCA_023247135.1 Candidatus Omnitrophota bacterium | reverse complement strand
TCAAAAAAAGACAGGGCCTCTGGGCCATTCCCGTCCTTGTGCTCGTAAGCTTTGCTTCTAAATCTCAGGACGGTTTGCATTCCGACAAAATCTTTAGCGATCCATTCGCTGCCGCCTGTATGCACCGTAAAAAGAAGTCCTTCCCACTCCTGCTTGGTTTCAATAGAGGCCAACCCCAGAGTTTCGATTTGCTCCTGGATTTCTGCCGGAATGATGACTGTTTTATCGCCAAATACTACTTTCTGAGATTGCGTCCGCATCTCGGAACGAGCCTCCGGCGAGTTCACAGAAGTCCCAAGACTCCCGTCTTGGGGCATCTCGGAACGAGCCTCCGGCGAGTTCACAGAAGTCCCAAGACTCCCGTCTTGGGGCATCTCGGAGCGGCCGGCAGGGCGTGTCACTTCGATCGTCACATTTTGATCCCCGGTATCATCGTCCATGCCTTCATCGTCCAGGAAATTGAGACGCAGTCCTTCGCGCTCAAAAATTCCTGTAATGAGCGTTTTCACGGAGGGTCCCTTGTCGCCATACGTCGTCGCGGGAATCACATCCCAAATCAAACCGCGGCCAAACAACACCCGGGCATAGATCTTGGCCAATCCCGCAAGATACCGGCCCCCGAAATCGCTGTCCCAGCGTGGACCCGCCAGCGATAAATCATCCGTTTTCGCAATGCCGGACGCCGGCATCGTGATAAAGGCCGGGCTGTTGGAAGTCGCAAAATCCACTTGCGTCGCGTTAAAGGGAAATTTTCCGAGAGTCGTATCGCTCACTGCGGCTTCCAGATCAAAACCGGCCACATCCGCCAGATGGCGCGCATTCGCAACAGCCATGGCGTTATAGTCCGAAGCCAGCCGGCGTATTTTTAAATTTTTTGTCGCGCGGTATTTAACCCAAGCGACGATGCCGGAACCCGTGGCATCATCCCAGTCCACCTGTCCTTCTTTCAAATACTGCTTGGCCTCCTGATACATGTCCCGCAGAGTCGTTTGATCTGCTTCGGCATGACCGGGATGCCCCGGCGAATAAACGGTGGGATAGCCCATGTAAAGCACATAATCCTTGCCTTGTTCGGGTGACAAAATTTTTGCAAGAATTTCTTTAACCTGCACAGCACGCTCGCGGTCTTTCGGCACCGAAAAAAGTTCCTCGGGATCAAAGTGGCCGACTTGAGCCGTGCCTGTCTTGGGGTTCAGTTCCGCCAAAATAAAAGGCTCCTGGTAATACCATTTCCGGAAAACCCTTTTGTTGGCCCGGACGGTTTTGTAATTTTCAATCGCGTTCTTGCTGACTTTTCTTTCCTGAACATACTGCCGCCATTGATCGAGCACGCCGGATTCCCCCTGTTTGGGCCAGGCCGGGTAATAATCGCTGAAATCAAAATAGAAAGTATCTCCGGCAGCGGACGGTTTAAACGGAAAAATGGCAATCAATTGATTTTTACTGTTGTACAGCAGTTCAAAAGAATTCGAACGCGCGAGATTGGACCTGAACATCTCAAGGCCCTGCGCCGGCTCTGCCGAAGCCGGCTGATCCGGAATGCGGATTTTGAAAATCCGCAAATCCCCCACCGAGGGCAATGCTTCCACGCTTTGCGCACGATCCAGCTGCAAAGCTTCCATCAGCCGGAAAGCACTCGTGCCTTCCGCAGCCGGCACTGGCAGGCCGTTGTCAAAATGTCTTACTTCGGAGCGAACCGGATCTAAAACAACGTGTGTTGAAAGAGCTCCGCCGCCGGCTTTTGAACCAGCTGCTTGCACAGCCGGAATATCTTTCCTGGGCAATCTTCCTGAAAAATCATGGGTCAAATAATGAATGATTTCATAAGCAGCCTTGAGTCCTGAAATGGCTTCGATGGTATTGCCCACCAGCCCTGCCAACTCGGAATACGCCGTGCGATTGCGCGGAGTCGTATGTGCCAGCCCTGCCACACCGGCAAGAAACAGTCCTTTTATTTGCCAAGTGTCGTGTTCTCCAAACATACGTTTCATAAAAGCCACGTCCCCCAACACATCATGAAAAACCCGCTCCGCCTGCCGAAGAATCTCATAGGGCCGGCGTAAACGTTTTCCCTCACCATCGCGCAGTTGCAGAAAGGACTCTGTCAGCGACTGGGAAGATACTTCCGGATGAATATCCCCTTTTTGCCGGATCACAACCGGGCTTTTAAGCGTCCAAAGAGCTTTCTTGGGATCGAACACCCAAATCAGACCGCCGTCTTTGGTTCCAAACCTCGCAATGTCATAAGCAATCCTGCGCCTTGATCCGGTTTTGTCAGAATCATCTTGAAAGGCCTGGGTAAGCGCCGTTGAAACAGAAAAGCCCAGCGAAGGGAAGTTTGTCGGAATACTTTCCAGATTTAAATAATCTGAATCCAGCAGCGTAACCGTGTCAGCCTTGCCGCTGATCCCTCCTATCTGAATAAGCCCATGATCAAAAAGCGTTAAGGGAACAACTTTCTTCAACGGTTTAATCGGAAGCACCCGGCCTCTGGCATCGACCAGTTTTCCTTTGGATGTCATGCGGATAGAACCTGATGCCGCAATCTGTCCATCACTGTTCAGCCAGTTGCCTTGATCGTCAAGCTGTCCGTCGA
>JAHFHB010000252.1:0-1031 GCA_023247135.1 Candidatus Omnitrophota bacterium | reverse complement strand
TGCCAAGATAAATGAGGGTTGGGGTCTGGGTACCGTTGGCCATCGTCGCTTGTGAAAATTTATTCTCGCCCTGTTCCCCGCGGAGGGTCGGTTTAATCGGAGTGACGGTCCATTTCGCCCTGCGGTCAAGAATGGTGAGAAAGAAAGTCCGGAGTTCCGGCGACTGCATCATGGAGTAGTTTTCTCCCCTTGCGTCGATTGTCACCAGGGGTCTGCGGGCGCTCGGTAAAGTCTCAGGCGCAGCCGGGTCATTTTGCAGTGAGTGATAAATGCGGATCTGACGTCCGGCGGGTTCGATAAAAAGATAGTTGAGCCGGCCTGAAGGATAGCGGAAAGGCACCGTATGGCCCTCTTGATCCTGAATAGTTTCAATCAGAATCACCGGGGTATTGACCTCATTTTTTCCGATGGTCGGAAACTGCATCAATCGCAGATGCTTCTGAAGAGGCTTCCAAGTCCGTGTTTCTTTCACTTTTGGAATACGCAAGTGCCGCTCGCGGACATAAACCGATTCGGTATGGGTTAGCTCCTGCATTTGGTCAAGATGACTCAGCACATACGCGTCTCGCTGCTCCGGAGCACTGTAATCATGTGCCGCGCCAAAAACACGCCAGGCAAAATCAACGGCGGCTTCATCGCTTTCATAGGAGACCAAAACTGAGGTGAGCGGCTTCTCCGCCGGAAATTCCTTGAGCCGGCGAACCCCTTTTTCACTCATTGAAAAAATGACGCTTTTTTCTTCCAGTTTCACGTGAACAAAAATCATCATGTCCTTGGGGTCGGCGCGATTGACCACGGCCGCAAAAGTAAAAGGCTCGCCTCCATTCAATGTTTTTTCTGCCTGATAAAAAACGGCTGTACTCCCCTTCATGACTTCAGGCAGCCGGAGTGAAAAATTACCTGGGCGAATTTTAAGACCGAGACTAAGATCGGTCAGCCTTTGTTCATCCAGCAGTTTTTTTGATTTAGCTCTTTTAATCACGCTGTCTTCAAAAATACGCAGGGTGTAGGCCAGGGCCAGTTTGACACGG
>JAHFHB010000251.1 GCA_023247135.1 Candidatus Omnitrophota bacterium | reverse complement strand
GCGGCCTTAAATCCTGCCCGTTCAACGGTCGAGCCCAGCAGAAAGGTCCCGCTTTCCCACGGCACAAGGTAGGTGGAACCAAGATCATGAACCACTTCCTGCAGCTTCAACCGCCCGCGCACAATCAGAACCTGCCCGCGAATCGGTTCAAGCCGGTAGCCGGCAGGGCAAAGCCCTTTGTCACCGGCCCAGCTGCCGGCTGCATTAATCACATGGTCTGCATCCAGAAAAAATTTTCCGGACCTGATGCCCACCGTGCGACCGGTTTCCACCCGTACCCGGATGGGCTGCTGAAACCGGAGAATCTTCACGCCCAAGCGCCGTACGTCCGCTGAAAGAACCTCCTGGAAACGCCGCGGCAAAACTCTCGCAATGCTCGGGTAAAACAGGACAGCCCTGACCTTCCGAGAAAACTCCGGCCAACGCTTAAAAATCTGCGCGCCCTCGACCCACTCCGCCGGAAAACCCGTCTTGTGGTGGCGCCGGTAACGCCGCTTAAGCCGTAACGTTTCTTGCGGAGTCAGCGCAGCGAACAACATACCGGTCCGCCGGTAGCCGGCATTTTTCCGGGTGGCCCGCTCCAGACTTTTGACAAGCGCCGGAAACTGGCGGACTGATTTTTGCTTCAATGAAAAAAAATCTTTGGAATCGTCGGTTCCCAAAAAAGGATCCAGAATGCCGGCCGAGGTCCCGGTCGCATTCCCCTGCGGCGGCCGCAAGGGCGCGCATAAAATGACCCGCTGCCCCCGTCTCGCCAGCGCTCTGGCCGCCCCGAGCGCTGCCATGCCCGTACCCAGAATCGCCACATCGGTTTTCTGCCGAGGTTTCGACTCATCCGAGCTTTTACGCCGCATCCCGCGCTCCCTGCTAAACTGCTTTTTTGCCAAGGATGGCCTTGAGTTCTTTCATAAAATGGCTAATGTCCTGAAACTCGCGATAGACGCTGGCAAAGCGGACATAGGCGACCTGATCGATTTGGGCCAGCCGCTGCATGATGTATTCCCCAATAATGCTCACCGGGACTTCTTTCTCATATTTTTCGTGCAGCATCAGCTCCAGCGCGTCGGCAATCTTGTGCTGGTCATCCAGGGACACCGGCCGCTTTTCGCAGGCCTTGTGCAGGCCGGAAAGAACTTTGGCGCGGTCATACAGCTCGCGGCGCCGGTCTTTCTTCACAATGTAAAGCGGCAGTTCTTCAATGCGCTCGTAGGTTGTGTAACGCCGGCTGCAGCTCTCGCACTCGCGGCGGCGGCGAATCGCCTGCCCTTCATTGGAGGAGCGGGAGTCGATCACCTTGTCGTTTTCTTCCTTGCAGAAAGGGCAGCGCATAGGGTGGAGTGCTAAGCGCCGTAGCGCTCGAACAATTCAGGATAAAGCGGAAAGCGGCGCGTCAATTTCTCCACATCCGCACGGACACGCGCAAGCTCCGCATCGTCGGCATGGGCGCGCGTCGCATGGTCAATCAGCTCGGCAATCTGATCCATCTCCGGTTCCTGCATGCCGCGGGTCGTCACGGCCGGCGTTCCCAAACGCACGCCGGAAGCCTTGAACGGAGATTCCTTGTCGAACGGAATCATGTTTTTATTCACCGTGATTTTCACGCGATCCAGAATCTCCTGGACCTGTTTGCCGTTGAACCCTTTGACGCCGACGTCGACAAGCATCAGGTGATTGTCCGTGCCGCCTGAAACAATGCGCCAGCCCCGCTTGCCCATCCCCGCCGCAAGCGCCGCCGCGTTGGCCACGATCTGTTTGCAATACGTGCGGAATTCCGGCTGCATGGCTTCCTTGAGCGCCACCGCTTTGGCGGCAATGATGTGCATGAGCGGGCCGCCCTGAACGCCTGGAAACACAGCCGAGTCGATAGCCTTGCCGTATTTTTCGCGGCACAGAATTAATCCCCCGCGCGGACCGCGCAGTGTTTTATGCGTCGTCGTGGTCACGACATCCGCATACGGAACAGGGCTCGGATGCACGCCGGCCGCCACCAGCCCGGCAAAATGCGCCATGTCCACCATCAGCAGCGCGCCAACTTTATCCGCGATTTCGCGCCCGCGTTTGAAGTCGATGATGCGCGGATACGCGGATGCTCCGAGCAAAATCATTTTGGGCTTATGCTCAAGGGCCAGAGCTTCCAGCTGATCATAATCAATGCGCTCGTCTTTTTCGCTGACGCCGTAAGGAATGATCGTGAAGTACTTGCCGGAGAAATTCATGGGATGCCCGTGCGTCAAATGGCCCCCGTGCGACAGATTCATCGCCAGAATTTTATCGCCCGTCTGCAGCAGCGCCATAAAGACGGCCACGTTCGCGGAGGTTCCGGAATGCGGCTGAACGTTGGCGTATTCCGCCCCAAAAAGCGCCTTGGCCCGCTCAATCGCCAGGTTTTCGGCCACGTCGACATGCTCACAACCGCCGTACCAGCGTTTCGCCGGATAGCCTTCGGCATACTTGTTGGTCAGCACCGAGCCGGCCGCCTCCAACACCGCCGATGAGGTGAAATTTTCACTGGCGATGAGCTCGATGTGCTCATTCTGCCGCCGCAATTCGCCCGTCATCGCTTGGAAGATCTCGGGATCCTGCGACTTCAGAAACGAAATAAAATCCGGATTTTTTTTAGCAGCGGCGTTCATAGTTTCGAATTTTGTCGACGCGACGGTCATGGCGTCCTCCTTCAAAAGGGGTCGTTAACCAGGTTTCAACCAAATGAATTAAAGCTTCCGGGGGAACATAATGCGATCCGAGAATCAGCATATTCGCGTCGTTATGCTGTCGTGAAAGCTGCGCCTGTTCTGCATTCTGGCAGAGCGCCGCACGCACCCCGGGCACCTTATTGGCCGCAATTGTACTGCCGATACCGGAATGGCAGATGCCGATGCCCTTGACGCACTCGCCTTTGGCCACAAGCTCCCCGGCTTTGAACATAAAGTCCGGGTAATCACAGGACTCTCCCGAAAAGGCGCCGCAATCGACAGGCTCATAGCCTTGGGAAACAAGCCAGGGTTTTAAAGTTTCCTTGTAATCATACCCGCGGTGATCGCAGGCCAATGCGATTTTGGGTTTCATCTCAGGCTGCGATTTCCGACCAAAGGTCTTTCATTTTCTTTTGAATGTCCATTAACACCGCTTCGTAAATCAACATCCCCATCCCGATGGGATCCACCACATTCATCACTCTCGTTTTGGGGCGGGCCTGCGGCATTTGGTTAAAAATAAAATCCGCGTGTTCTTTCGCCATGGCCAAAATCAGATCGACTTGGCTGACGTGATCGCGCGTGCAAGGTTTCGAGCGGTGCTGGCTGATGTCCACCTCGATATTTTTCATCACCAGAATTGCTTCCTGCGTGGCTTTGGCGCCGATGCGCGCCGCAATCCCGCAGGAATTGACTTCAATCTGCTTGTCGAGCCCCTTCTTGCGCAATTCATCCAAAAGCAGGCCCTCGGCCATCGGCGAACGGCAGGAATTTCCGGTGCAGACGACCAGAATGCGCTTGCGCACAAACTGCCCGTCCTTGACCGCCGCAATTTCTTTTTTCACTTCGTCGAGCAGGGCGCCCTCACGCACAATGACGGGTTCCGGCCCGCAGACATCCACCACGGTCGAATCGTTGGAGTACTCACAGGGACCGCCATCAATCAGA
>JAHFHB010000020.1 GCA_023247135.1 Candidatus Omnitrophota bacterium | reverse complement strand
GCCGCGAGACTTCTTCGGGTGAGACACGGAGGTCTCACTCCGAGATGCGTAAGCCAAAGGCAAAGCCCGAAGCCTCTTTTGTAGCCGGCTTGACCGAGACGGTTTTGACAAAAATGGGAGCCAATGCGGAGTATTTTGAAGAAGGGCTTGATGCGGTTCGCGTAAGTTTGGAAGAGCAGGGCATTCCATGGCACGGCATCCGGAGAGTTTGGAAAATTCTACGGACTTATGACCGCGCGGGGCATTTAGCCGAGAATTTTGCGCAAGACAAAGAAAATGTTCGAGGTGAAATCGAAAACGCCTTGAAAGCCGAAATGTTCTGGCAGAGCTACCTTGCTTTAATTGGGGAACGCGAAGAGGAAAGCGTGTCGATCGATGAGATTCGCACCAAGCTTCTTGAAAAAATGACGGTGACAGAATTCAAGAGCGTTTTGCAAAAGGAAAAAGCCTTGGGACATATCTCCTTGAGCCGGGCTGCGCAAACGGTCACAGCCAATTTTGATTTGCTTGCGCGAGAAGCGGTTGGGGGAATTGGACTAAATATTCCTTATGTAATGCCTATGAATGATCTGGGGTATCCGGCACTGTCTGCGCGTGAAATCTTTACAAGAGAAATGTCCTGGGGGTTATTGGCTGGTGGAATGCTAACTTATTTTGGCCGGGATTCTCTCACCCAGGATCAGACATATGTCCGGGTGAAGGAGCGCATGATCGAACGCCTAAAACAAGGCGTAGCCGCGGGCGACGAATTAAGGCTGGCTGTGGCCGGTGCAGCCTACGGAATGCAGGGTTACGATGCGGCCATGGCCGTAGCCGACGCCATGCGGGAAACCGGTATCAAGGTACCCGTGCAGTTGGTGATTACGGATGCACAGTATGCCAGCATTGATTACGCAAAACGCGGTGAATTTTTTGAGAACGATTTTCAGTGGCCGCTGCCAAGGTTTGAGCCCTTCTTTACCCGGGATGGCGAAAATTTTCAAATCGCTTCAGTGCGTGACTTTCGTGAGAAATGGGGAATTCGTTTGGCGTTTGAAAAATTTGATGTCCTCAATCCCCAGGATGTCACTCATCTGCTTCAATATGGCCATTATGATTTGATCGTTGCGACGAATATTCATTACAGGCCACCAGAGCGGGTTGTAAATGACGTCAAGGTGCCCACGGTTATTTTTCACTCCCATCTGGCGGAGCTTCTTGGAGACCGGGGTATGGCCTTGCTGGGGCATCAAGACGATAGGGGTTCGTCGGGGAAGGCCTTGCGCGTACTTGCTGATATCCATGCCAATTATTTTAAGGAGATCCTTCAGAGGGGTCTCCACATAGGCCAGAAAGATGACATTTATTTGTTTTTATCGGGACTGGCGGGCCATAGTCTTGCGCAGGCCAAGCAAGCTCTGAATGACTTTCTCACAGGCAAATTTTCCTACAGTTCTTACTCCGGGTTTGCTGAAGCCGCGATGCTGTTTACTATTCTGACGGATCAATGGAATGCGGCCGAGAAGGCGGAGATTTTTGATCTTTTACTACGGTGGTGGAAGAGTCAGCTTGACTGGAAAAAAGAGGGCCGTGCGAGAATTGCAAGGGCGGAGGCTGGTGACCCCGGCGGGCTGTTTGAAGATTGGAATTCATTGACCGAGCAAGCGCAGCAGCCGCTAAAGCATTTTCTTGATACGCATACTGCATTGATCAAAACGCGCTTGGCCCTGGATGAGGTGCCGTCTGCCGTGAGCCGTTCTGAAAACCGTTTGTTGGCAGAAACGTTTGTGCAGGTTTTGGCATCGGGTGAAATCAATTCGGGAAAAGCAAAGCGTGCGGCAGCGGAGGCGGCACAGCCTGGTGCGATTGATGCGGTGCTGGCGCAGCTGGAGCGCATTTATCAGGATTTTTCGGCGCGGCTGGTGCGCGGAGAAACGACCGTGCGTTTGGGCGGCGCACCGGTTGCTATTCAGTCCGTGCAAGCGCTCATCCAGGCATTTCATCAACGGCTTGCTGAGAAGTCTTTCGCGCCAGGGCGCCATGCGGTGACGTATCTCATGCCCAAAAATGACAATGAGGCGGAAGTGCTTGGCCGTGTGCTGTCGCAGTTCTCGGGTTCTTTGGGGCAGGTGATTTTTAGCAAGACCGCTCCGGATCAAAGAATTCCGGCGAAACTCCAAAAAATTTTACGGGACCTTGGCATCATGACCAGCACGACCCGCGGCCTGCAGCGCGCGCCTGAGTTTGCCAGTGAACAGCAGGTGTCCGGTGTGGCAGGCAGCGCGGCCGAGGTGGATGCCTTGAAACCGGAAGAACGCTTTGTGCCGGTCGTGAGTCTCGATATGGAAGCCAGCGATGACCCGCTGATGGCGGAGCTGGTGTTGACGCTGCAAACCGCAGCCGCGCTTTTAATCGCCAGCCGTGTGCGGCAGGTGGGTGAGATTGCCGCGGTGCGTCAGGAAGCGGTGGCGCTGCTGCATGAAATTTTCCCCGAAGCGGTTACGGAAATTTTACAGCCGCACGGCACTGGGTTTTCGATTTCGGGTGCGGCGTTACGAGATTTTATCGCCGAGTGGGCTGCTACCGAGGAGATTCATCAGGCTGCTTAAGAATTTTTTTCTAGACGCATAACGCTATTACGCTATAACCTACTCTCATGAGTATCGATCCAACCGGAATACCCGAAGACGCCTTTCGTTATCTCGAAGAAGCCTACCGCCTGCAGATGGCCGGCAAGCTCGAAGACGCCATCCGGCTTTATCATCAGTCGCTGGAAGCACAGCCCACCGCTGAAGCCCACACTTTTTTGGGTTGGGCCTACAGCATGCAGAACCGCTATGACGACGCCATCGAAGAGTGCCGCAAGGCCATCGAGCTCGATCCGGATTACGGCAATCCCTACAACGATATCGGTTCTTATTTGATTGAGCGCGGCGAATTGGACGAAGCCATTGACTGGCTGGAAAAAGCAACCCAGGCCAAGCGTTATGAGTCTTACTGCTACCCCCACTTCAACCTCGGGCGAGTCTGGGAGAAAAAAGGCGACTGGCAGAAAGCGGTGCGCTCCTACCAAGATGCACTCAGAGAAAACCGGGATTACACCCTGGCCAAGCGGGCCCTCAACCGCCTTTTCGGCCTGATGAATTAACCGTCATGCCCGCCTGCGGCGGGTAAACATGAATTGCCCCTACAATCACTTCCGTATATAATGCACCTTCTTTAACGTAACTGCCTATTTGGCAGCTATTTAGCCAGTTGGAACCTTCTCAATGCTGAATGCTTATTTTGGGATTGTTGTTTTATTTCTTATGGCCGCCGCTGTGGGAGGTCTGTTCATCTATTTAAGCGTATCGCTGGGACCCAAAAAACCCAGTGCCGCCAAAGATGTGCCGTATGAATGCGGCAAAACCCCTTTTGAACTTCCTACCGGACGCCATTCGGTCCGGTTTTATCTTGCCGGCATGCTTTTTGTTCTGTTCGACATTGAAATGATCTTTTTCTTTCCCTGGGCCGTGGTGTATCGCAAGCTCGGCCTCTTTGGTTTTATGGAAATGATGCTTTTTGCCGGAGTGGTAGTGCTGGGTTATGCGTATGCCTGGCGGAAAGGGGCCCTCACATGGAAATGACCGAGAAAGCCACCGGCGGTTATCTGACCTCCCGGCTCAACGACATGATCGGCTGGGCGCGCAAATATTCTATTTTTCAATATCCGTTTGTCACGGCCTGCTGCGGCATGGAATACATGTCCACGGCCTGCTCACATTATGATGTAGACCGTTTTGGCGCGGGCCTGCCGCGTTTTTCGCCGCGCCAATCCGACGTGCTTTTTGTGGTGGGTACGATTTCGCACAAAATGGCGCCGGTTCTCAAGCAGATTTATGACCAGATGGCCGACCCGAAGTGGGTGGTGGCCTTTGGCGTATGTACTTGTACAGGCGGGTTTTACGACAATTATGCGACGGTGCAGGGGATTGATACCGTGATTCCCGTGGATGTTTACATTCCCGGTTGTCCGCCGCGGCCGGAAAACGTGCTCGACGGTTTGATTAAATTGCAGGAAAAAATCCAGGGACAGAAGCAGGAAGTTTAAGCGAGCGCTTTCACAAGCTCGTAGGGAACAGGCATGCCTGTTCCCTGCCTATTCGATCAAAACAAAATGCCGAATCTTCACGAACAACTCAAAGCAAAACTTCCCGAAGGCGTGCTCGAAATCCATGCCCAACATGGCGATGAGACCGTGGTGCTGCGTCGCGCGAACTGGATTGATGCCGCGCTTTTTATCCGCGAAGACCCTGCTTTTCGTATGAACGTTTTGATGGACCTTACGGCGGTGGACGGCCGCGATCTGAAATGGAAACCGCGTTTTGAGGTGGTGGCCCATTTTTATTCCACCGAACACAACCATCGTTTGCGCTTGAAGACGCCGGTCGATGAAAAAGATGCCGTGGTGCCGACTTTGACTAATCTTTGGCCGAGTGCCAACTGGTTTGAGCGCGAAGTCTGGGACATGTTCGGTATCCGCTTTGACGGCCATCCTGACTTGCGCCGGCTCTTGATGTATACCGAATTCAAGGGGCATCCGCTCCGTAAAGATTATCTTTGGAATAAACGCCAGCCGCTTATCGGCCCTAAAAATTAAGATCGAATCATCATGGCTTTAACTCCGGCAGACAACCCACTCCACCCCGCAACGCTTCCGGATCAGGAGACGGTGATCAAACGCACGCGGACCGAATCCATGCTTTTGAACGTGGGCCCGCAGCATCCGGCCATGCATGGTATCGTGCGGATCATCACCGAGCTCGACGGCGAGGAGGTCGTGAATGCGGATGTTGAAATCGGCTACCTTCATCGTGCCTTTGAAAAAATGGCCGAGCAGAGCGGTTACCTGCAGGTGATTCCCTACACGGACCGGCTTAATTACGTGTCGCCGCTGATCAACAACATCGGCTATTGTCTGGCGGTCGAAAAACTTTTCGGCCTCGAGACGACCGAACGCGCCAAATACATCCGCGTGATCATGAGCGAAATTTCGCGTGTGACGGATCATTTGACCTGCGTCGGTGCTTCCGCCATGGAGCTGGGCGCCTTTACGGCGTTTCTGTATTTCATCAAGGCGCGCGAATATCTCTATGAATTGATTGAAAGTGTGACAGGCGCGCGTCTGACCATTTCGTACTCGCGTGTGGGCGGAGTCAAAGGCGATCTGCCCCCGGGCTTCAGAGAAAGCTGTCTTGGCGCGATTGAAAAAACTCGCAAAGAAATTAAAGAGGTCGATGCGCTTTTGACCAAGAACCGTATTTTTGTCGACCGTTTAAAGAACGTTGGACGTATTTCCAAAGAGGATGCGCTGGCTTACGCCATCACCGGGCCTTTTCTGCGCTCGACCGGCGTGGATTATGATGTGCGCCGCGCCAATCCTTACCTGGTGTATGACCGTTTTGATTTTGAAATTCCCGTCGGCGAACACGGCGATAATTTTGACCGCTACCTTTGCCGCATGGAAGAAATGGAACAGAGCTTCCGGATCATCGAACAGGCGTTTGAGCAAATCCCCGAGGGGCCGGTACTTCTCGATACTGACGGCACGGTGATGCCCGGGGAAACCATGGTGGATGAGGCCAAGATGGGCCGCATTGAAAATATCCGCAATGTCGAGGCCGTGATTGACCCCACGCTGGACGGTACGACCAAGGTGCAATACCGTAATGTCGAGACCGTGAATAAACGCGCGTCACTGCCGCCCAAAGAAGACACCTATGGCAACATCGAAGGGTTGATGAATCATTTCAAGATGGTCATGATGGGCCACGGCATCCGGCCGCCCAAGGGCGAGGCGTATTTCCCCGTCGAGGGCGCCAACGGAGAGCTTGGTTTTTATATTGTTTCAGACGGCACGGATAAACCGTACCGCGTGCGTGTGCGGCCGCCCTGCTTTACGATTGTCGCGGCGCTGCCCTTGATTTTAAAAGGCGATTCGCTGGCGGATGTGGTGCCCACGTTCGGTTCCGTCAACATGATCGGCGGAGAATTGGATCGTTAATGGATAAAATTTTTACTCCCGAACTCAAAGCCAAGGCCGACAAAATCGTGGCGCTGTATGAAACCAGGCGCGCCTCGGTGCTTGAGGTCTTGCGCCTTGTCATGGAACATTACGGTCATGTCACGATCGAAGCCGAGGAGGCTGTGGCTAACTATCTGGGCATTGCGCCGATCGATGTGCATGAAGTGATCACGTTTTACACACTTTATTACACCAAGCCCAAGTCCAGAGTGCGTTTTAATGTCTGCCGCACCTTGAGCTGTTCTTTGC
The DNA here is from genome assembly GCA_023247135.1 of Candidatus Omnitrophota bacterium. GTDB lineage: Bacteria > Omnitrophota > Omnitrophia > Omnitrophales > Aquincolibacteriaceae > JAHFHB01. The sequence continues at coordinate 7,639 of JAHFHB010000020.1, read as the reverse complement.
TGGGCGGCCGCGAGGTGTTGTCTCACCTGGAAGAAAAACTCGGCTTAAAAGCGGGGGAAATGCACCCTTCGGGAAGCTGTTCCATTCAGGCCGTGGAATGTTTGGGCGCCTGCGAACTTGCGCCCATGCTGCAGCTCAATGATGATGAATTTATCGGGAACCTGACCAAAGAAAAAATTGATGAGCTCGTAAAGAAAGTCATGTAGGGTACAGGCATGCCTGTACCCTACGAGCATTGATGGAAAAACTGATTTCAAAATATTTTGTGCCGGGCAAGACCTTCTCGCTCGCCGAGTTCGAGCAAGACGGCGGTTATCAGGCCGCGCGCGCTGTTTTTGACAAGTTTCCCGACCCGAAAGCGCTGGTGGAGGAAGTCAAAAAATCCAACCTGCGCGGGCTGGGCGGCGCGGGTTTTCCGGCCGGCATGAAGTGGAGCCTGGTGCCGCAGAACACCGGCAAGCCCGTCTACCTGGTCGTCAATGCCGACGAAGGCGAACCGGGCACGTTCAAAGACAAATACATCCTGCGGCATGTCCCGCACCTGCTGCTCGAAGGCATCATCATCGCCGCCTATGCCAACAACGTGCACAAGGCTTACATTTACATCCGCGGTGAATACACACACCCTTACGACATGCTGCAAAAAGCGGTCAAAGAAGCCTATGACAAGGGCTATCTCGGTAAGCAAATCTTCGGCCGCGAGTTTGCCCTGGATGTGGTGGTGCACCGGGGCGCGGGCGCGTACATCTGCGGCGAAGAAACGGGCCTGCTCGAATCCCTCGAAGGTAAAAAGGGATTTCCCCGTTTGAAGCCGCCCTTTCCGGCGGTGGTGGGGCTCTTTGGCTGTCCGACAGTCATCAACAATGTTGAGACGCTTTCCTATCTTCCTTACATCCTCAACCGCGGCGCGGAGTGGTTTGCAAAACTGGGTTCCGAGAAAAACGGCGGCCTGCGGCTTTTCAGCGTCAGCGGCCACGTGCAGAAACCCGGCGTGTATGAATTGCCGCTCGGAGTTTCCCTGCGTGAAATTATTTACACGCACGCGGGCGGAATTCGCGGCGACCGTAAACTGAAAGCGGTCGTGCCCGGCGGATTATCCGCGGCGATTTTTCGCGCCGACGAAATCGATGTCGGTATGGATTTTGATCAGCTGCGCGCTAAAAATACCATGGCCGGTTCTGCCGGCGTGATTGTGATGGATGAAACCACCTGCATCGTCAAAGCCCTTTATGTGACCATGCGCTTTTACGGGCATGAATCCTGCGGCCAGTGCTCGCCCTGCCGCGAGGGCACGGGCTGGGTCTCTAAAATTCTGCGGCGCGTGGCCGAAGGCCGCGGCCGTACGGGTGATGTGAATAACCTGCTCGATATTTGTTCGTTCATGGGCGGCACCACGATTTGCGCCTTGGCCGATGGCGCCGCGATGCCGCTTCGAAGCTACATCGAGAAATTTCGCGAAGAATTCGAGTATTACGTCAAGCACGGCAAGTCCATGGTGGACGGCACCGCTCTTGAAACTCAAACGTTGCATGACACAAGTCACATGTCACATGTGGGCAGCTAAGCGTTTGTGTCTTGTGCCCTGTGGCTGGTGACATTAAAAAGGTTTTATGCCTAAAGTAACGATCGATGGAAAAGAGATCGAAGTCGCGCCGGGAACGCGCGTGATCGAAGCCGCTAAACGGGTTTCGGTCGATGCGCCGTATTATTGCTATCACCCGGGCCTTTCCATTGCCGGCAATTGCCGCATGTGCCTGGTTGAAGTCGAGAAAATGCCCAAGCTCCAGATCGCCTGTCATTTGCAGGCCACCGACGGCATGGTGGTGCGAACGAATACCGAGCGCGTTTTAAAAACACGCCAGCATATTCTGGAATTTTTGCTCGTCAACCATCCGCTCGACTGTCCGGTCTGCGATCAGGCCGGGGAATGCTGGCTGCAGGATTACTATATGAAACACGGCCTTTATGACAGCCGTGTGGGTGAAGATAAAATTAAAAAGCCTAAGGCGGTGCCGATCGGCCCGACCGTGATGCTCGATGCCGAACGCTGTATTTTGTGCTCGCGCTGTATCCGTTTTTGCGATGAAGTTTCCAAGACCTCTGAACTCGGCATCATCAACCGCGGGGATCACGGCGAGATCGCGGTATTTCCCGGCAAGGAATTGAATAACCCTTATTCCGGCAATGTGGTGGATATCTGCCCGGTGGGCGCGCTCACGGACCGTGATTTTCGCTTCAAAATGCGTGTCTGGTACCTGAAAGAAGAAGACTCGCTTTGCAATGGTTGCTCGCGCGGCTGCAATATTCAGGTGCATTACAACCTGGATCGGCCGCACCACACAGGCGGCGAACGCGTCATGCGCCTCAAACCCCGTTTTAATGAAAATGTGAATAAGTGGTGGATGTGCGACGAGGGCCGTTACGGCTATAAATTTCACGACCAAAACCGCATTCTCCAGCCGGTTTCGCGTGAGGGCAAAAAGTTTCAGGAGAAAACCTGGGAAGCCCTGATTCCTGAAGTCGCGCGACGGATTTCTGAGGGCAGAACGGCCGTACTGATTTCACCGCAGCTTTCCAACGAAGAAATTTTTTTAATACGCAAGGTGTTTGCTGAAAAACTGGGCAGCCAGGACCTGTTTTTGCTCTCGCCGAACGCGGACGGTTTTCAGGACGACATTTTGATTCGCGCTGACAAGAACCCCAATACGCGCGGGGCGGCAGAGCTTGGGTTTAAGACCTCGCCGGAGGCTCTGCAGAATCTGGCGGAGCAGATCAACAGGGGCGAGATCAAGGGACTGGTGGTGTTTGGCCAGGATGTTTATGCGCGGTTTGAGAAGCTCGGGATCAAGGCGGAGTTAAACCGCCTGGCCTGGAGCGTGTTCATCGGTTCCAATCACAATCTGATGTCGGAATCTGCAACTTATGTGCTGCCTTCGGCGACGTATGCGGAAAAAGAAGGCACGTTCACCAATTTCGAAGGCCGCGTTCAAAAATTCAACAAAGTGCTGGAACCGCTGGGCCAGGCTCGCAGTGAATGGGAAATCATCGAAGCGTTGGCGCGCGAGCTGGGCCATGGGCTGTCTTACGCGGCGGCCGGAGAGATTTTTCACGAGCTGGCGCTGGCTGAATCTTTCTTTCACGGGATGGATTACGAAAAAATGACGCAGGGCGGCAGTGATATCCGCAGCATGGCCATGCCGACCATCCCTGCGCTTGAGCAACAGGACAATCTTCTTTAATCCCCTATGATTACAATTATTCTTGCGGGCATTGTTTTATTCAGCGTGATCAATTTTGCGGCGATCCATACCTGGATTGAGCGCAAGCAGAGCGCTGTCATGCAGGATCGCATCGGTGCCAACCGCGCGTATGTGACTCTGCCCTGGAAATGGGCGGCCCCGATCAACTGGCTGCTGAAGCCCATCAATGAACTTGGCCTGTTCCATCCCATTGCAGACGCGATCAAGATGTTTACCAAGGAAGACTTCGTTCCGCCGCTGGGCGATAAATTCCTGCACGCGCTGGCCCCGTTCCTGGCGCTTTTTTTCGGGCTGGTCGGGTTTGCGGCCATTCCGTTCGGCGATGTCCTGATTCTGCACGGACAAACCATCACTCTGCAGGTGGCACCTATCTCCGTAGGCCTGCTGTATATTTTCGCCGTGGCTTCCATGGGCGTTTACGGCGTGATCCTGGCGGGCTTCGCCTCCAACAATAACTACGCATTTCTCGGCGGCATGCGGGCTTCCAGTCAGATGCTGGCTTATGAAATCACGCTCGGCGCGACAATCATCGGCATTGTCATGATTTACCAAAGCATGGACCTGCAGCAGATCGTGCGCGGGCAGGGGCACTTGCTCTTCGGCTGGATTCCCATGTGGGGCATCGTGGTTCAGCCTGTTGGTTTCTTTTTATTTTTGGCTGCGGGTGTGGCCGAAACTAAACGCATTCCCTACGACATGCCTGAAGGGGAGTCGGAAATCATCGGCTATTTTACCGAATACAGCGGCATGAAATTCGGCATGTTTTATTTCGCGGATTTTCTTGAAACGATCATGATTGCGGCACTGGCCTCGACCTTGTTTCTCGGCGGCTGGCAGGTGCCGTATTTGCAGGCCGCGGGTTTTGTGTTTCCCTGGGGCGCAAGCCTTGCCGTGCCGCATCTGGCGGTGTGCGCGCTTCAAATTTTCTCTTTCACTTTTAAAGTTATCTTTCTCTGCTGGCTTTTCATGACCGTGCGCTGGACGCTGCCGCGTTTTCGCTACGATCAGCTGATGGAACTCGGCTGGAAGGGCATCTTCCCGGTGGCTTTGGCCAATATCGTGGTAACGGCCCTGGCACTGCTCTTTTTTGCGCGCTAACCGTGTCGATGACAAGCATGACAAACCGGCTTATTCGTGAAAAAAGCCCCTACCTTTTGCAGCACGCCCACAACCCGGTGGATTGGTTCCCCTGGGGCGAAGAGGCTTTTCAAAAAGCGCGCGCCGAAGACAAACCGATTTTTCTCTCCGTGGGTTATTCCACCTGCCACTGGTGCCATGTCATGGAAGAAGAGTCGTTTGTCGATCCGGAAATCGCGAAACTGCTGAATAATTATTTCATTTCAATCAAGGTGGACCGCGAAGAGCGGCCCGACGTCGACCAGGTTTACATGCAGCTTGTGCAGGCCATGACCGGCAGCGGCGGCTGGCCCATGAGCGTTTTTCTCACGCACGATCTCAAGCCGTTTTACGGCGGAACTTATTTCCCGCCCGAAGACCGCTGGGGGCGGCCCGGCTTTACCACGGTGCTCGAAGCCCTGCGCAGCAAATGGGTTCAAGATCGGGGGAACATTGAAAAAGTGGCCGGAGAAATCACCCGCCAGCTAACCGAACGGGCTGTCGCCAAACCGCTGAAAAGCGCAGAGCTTAGCCTTGAAACATTGCGTCACGCTCAGGATTTGCTTGCCAGCCGGTTTGATTCTGCGCAAGGCGGCTTTGGCCCGGCTCCGAAATTTCCGCGCAGTCACGACCTTTCTTTTTTACTGCGCAACTGGAAACGTGGGGAAAACCCACAGGCACTTGCGATGGTTGAAAAAACGCTGGAGGCCATGGCCCGTGGCGGCATTTACGATCATCTGGGCGGTGGGTTCCACCGCTACGCCACCGATGCGCGCTGGCATGTGCCTCATTTTGAAAAAATGCTCTACGATCAGGCGTTGATCGCTCAGACTTATCTGGAAGCTTTTCAAGCTACCGAAAAAAAAGAATACGCGGAGACGGCGCGTTCTATTTTTGACTATGTGCTCGGTGGGTTGCGGCACCCGGAAGGCGCTTTTTACTCGGCCGAGGATGCTGACAGTGTTGCCGTCCCTTCCATCAGAAGGGCGGACAACGCAGTCCCCGCCTCCGGCGGGGGCAGCGCGGCGGCCGCTGCTCTTCCCAATGAAAAACAGGAAGGTGCTTTTTATATCTGGAGCGCGGCTGAAATTGAGCAGGTGCTGGGGCCGGAGCGTGCGCGGCTTTTCAGCGAAGCCTACGGCGTTCAGCTCGAGGGCAACGCCGAACAGGACCCTCACGGCGAATTTACCGGGAAAAATATTCTGTATCGGGCCAAAACGGCGGAAGAATTAGCTCGCGTGTACGGGCAGACGCCCGAAGCTCTCGAAAAAATATTGAGCGAATGCCGCGCAGAACTTTTGCAAGCGCGGAATCGCCGCCCCCGGCCGCATCTGGACGACAAAATTCTGACGGATTGGAACGGCTTGATGATTTCAAGCGTCGCGCAGGGAGCGCGCACACTGAATGCGCCCAAGCTTTATGAGGCGGCCAAGCGCGCCGCGGATTTCATTTTAAAAAACATGCGCACTGCGGACGGCCGGCTGCGGCACCGCTGGCGCGACGGAGAAGGCGCCATCCCCGGGTTTCTCGATGACTACGCTTTTTTGATTCATGGATTGATCGATCTTTATCAGGCCGGATTTGAAGTTCGCTATCTCAGCGAAGCCAAGGCGCTCACCGAAACAACGCTGGCCTTATTCAGCGGCCCGGACGGGGCTTTGCGCTTTACCGCGGAGGGCGGGGAGCGCATGCTTTATGAAACTCAGGAACTCTATGACGGGGCTGTGCCCTCCGGCAATTCGATCATGCTGCTTAACCTGATCCGTCTTTCGCGGCTTTTGGGCGACCGGTCTTTTGAAAAAAGAGCGGAAGGGATTTTTCAGTTTTTTTCTGAAAAGATGGCGCAATATCCGGCGGGCTTCAGCCAGGCATTGGTCGCGCTGGAATATCAGCTTGGGCCCTCTCGCGAAATTGTACTGGCGGGAACGGCCCAGGAAGTCGAGCCTTTCCTTGATCGCCTGCGCCGGCATTTTGTCCCAAACCGTGTCGTCGTTTTGAATGATCCTGCTTCGCAGGAGGTGCTCAAAACAATTGCGCCGTTTGCCGCCGCCAAAGGCAAAACAAGCGGGCCCGCTGTCTACCTTTGCCGCAATCAGGCGTGCGACCTGCCCGTCACGGATCCTGAGCGTTTTGAAAAAATGCTGGAGGAGTAAGTTTCGATGTTTCCGATTGAAGGACCGTTAGCGCTTCTGGGTATTTTCGCCGTGGGGTTGGGGTTAAACCTGACCCCCTGCGTTTACCCCATGCTGTCAGTCACTTTTTCGCTTTTCGGCAAGCAGAATGAGCTGCGGCATGGCCATGCTTTTGTGAAAGCGCTGGTTTACGTGCTGGGCATGGCGGCCATGTACACCGCGCTGGGCGCCAGCGCGGCATTGACCGGCGGTTTTTTCGGAGCGTTGCTCCAAAGCAAATGGGTGCTTGTGGCGCTTGCCGTTTTTTTTATTTTTCTTTCGCTCGGAACCTTTGGCATTTACAGCCTGCAGGCGCCGTCCTGGCTTCTGAATAAAATCGGCCAGCGTAAAAAACACATCGGGTTATTGGCTCTTTTCTTTTACGGGGTCGTCGCCGGAATTTTTGCCGCGCCCTGCATCGGCCCGCCGGTGCTGGCGCTGCTTACGGTGGTGGGCGCCAAGGGAGATCCTTTTTACGCGGCGCTGGTTTTTTTCGTCATGGCGCTGGGGCTGGGTTTTCCTTACCTGGTGATCGGAACTTTCACCGGTCTTCTCAAAAAACTGCCGCGCTCCGGCGCCTGGCTGCAATGGATGGAGCGGCTTTTCGGCGTTCTGCTTTTGGGCCTGGCCGGTTTTTACGCTGCGCTGGCGTTTAAACCGGCAGTTCTGCCGTATCTCATCCCAGGGATGATTACGGCCGGGGCGGTTTATCTCGGATTGTTTGAAAAATCCGGCGATAAACTGCTTGTTTTCCTCTGGTTTAAACGCGCCTTTGCGGTGATCTCGATTGTGGCCGCCGGTGCCCTTTGGCCTGCGCCGCACAAAGCCGGGCTGGCTTGGGCCGCATACACGCCTGAAAAGTTGGCCTCAGCCAGGGCCTCCGGTCAGCCGGTTATTTTTGATTTCTATGCGGACTGGTGCATCCCGTGCCACGAATTGGAACGCTTTACGTTTTCCAACAAGGAAGTGCAGAAAGAATTGGAGAAATTTGTGCGTTTGCGTGCGGACATGACCCGCCCGGACTCCGATGCGGCCCAGGCGCTTGTCGAGCAGTTCAACATTCAGGGTGTGCCGACGATTCTGTTGATGAAC
>JAHFHB010000250.1 GCA_023247135.1 Candidatus Omnitrophota bacterium | reverse complement strand
AAGTTCAAAATGCGCGCCGCGCACTTCGCGTTCTTTACGCACGCCCTTGACCACGCCTTTGATTTTTCCGAACGAGCGCGTGGCAAAGGTCACGATCAGCGAGCTGCTGCGCAGCGGCTGGGTTTTAAGGACAATGGCTTCGGTTTTTTGAATCATAATAATTTCGCTGTCATTCCTGCATCGGCATGGAAACCGATACTGTCATGCACACAGCGCTGTTAGCGCTGTGTCATTCCCGCATCGGCATGGAAACCGATACTGTCATGCACACAGCGCTGTTAGCGCTGTGTCATTCCTGCATGGTTTTAGCAGGAATCCATCCCATCTTCAAAAGATCAAAACACAGATAGATCCCCGCTTTCGCGGGGATGACATGCTGCTGTTAGCAGCACGTACATACCAGTCCATGCGTCCCCGCAGGTGCAGGGATGACAATCATTTTCATGGTTTTAAAATAGCGAGTTTTTTAAGAAGGTTTTCCTGTCTGCGAAACATGCGCGCGCGCTTCAGCGGTGTATCATCTTCCCAGCCCGCCAAATGCAGAATGCCGTGGCACAAATAAAAATAAAATTCCTGGCGGAAGGTGTGTCCGTAAAGAGGCGCCTGTCTCAAGGCCGTCTCGAGTGAAATGATAATTTCGCCCGCCATCGCAGCAGGACCCGCGCCGCCGGCCGCATCCAGCGGGAACGCCAAAACATCCGTCGCATAATCGTGTTTCAGATAACGTTGATTCAAAGCCCGCATGCGCCGGTCGCTCACGAGCAAAAGGCTTAGGCCTGAATTGCGGAACCCGGATGCGTCCAGAAAGGCCCGCGCCGTTTTTTTGACTTCGGCGAGAGACAACCGTCCGCGCCGGCACTCCCGCTTGACCCACACCAACGGCTTCATAAAAAGCTACTGACCGCTGCGATACTTGGAATGCTGGCCGCTTTCAAAAAGGTCCGGCCGGTCGGCGGCTTCGGGCTTGGCAGGATAACTTACGCGCGTATGGAAAATCGCCAGAAGATTCTGCACGAAACTTTCCTGAATCTTGTGCAGATCGCGCAGGGTCAGGGGGCATTCATCCAGCTGGCCGTCGATAAATTTCTCGTTGATGATCTTGCGAACCAGGTGCCGCACGTCTTCGGGGTTCGGGGTCTTCAAAGACCGTGAAGCCGCCTCCGTGGAATCCGCCAGCATCGCGACCGCAGTCTCGCGGGTCTGCGGCTTGGGGCCGGGGTAGCGAAAATCCTCCACATTGACCGGCTGGCCTTTTTCGGCGGCATCCAGCGCTTTTTTGTAAAAATAATAAATCACGCCGGTTCCCTGATGTTCGGGAATGAACCGCAAAATGGGTTCGCGCAATTTGTATTTGCGCCCGAGCTCAATGCCATCTTTGACGTGATTCATAATCACCAGGCAGCTCATGGTCGGCGTGAGTTTTTCATGCTGGCTGGCTTTCTGGTAGGCCAGGTTTTCCGTGAAATATTCGGCGCGAGCGATCTTGCCGATGTCGTGGAAATAACAACCAACGCGTGCCAGCAGCGCGTTGGCCCCGATCCTCTGGCAGGCGGATTCCGCCAGCGTGCTGACCACCAGACTGTGATGGTAAGTTCCCGGAGCTTCCACAATCATGCGTTTTAAAACCGGATGATTTAAATCGGAGAGCTCCAGCAGGGTCACGTCGGTCACCAGGTCAAAGGCCCACTCCAAAAGCGGCAAAAGCAGCACCGCCAGCGAAGTCGTGATCAAAAAACCATTGCCCAGGCCCTGCAGGCCGATCATCAGGGCTTCTTGCAGAGAATATTCTTCAAAAATCCGGAACGAAAAAATCGTGGCAAAGTAAGCCGCGCCCACCGCAGCGCCGATCGCCAGAAACTGGATGCGTTTACGCACGCGCAGCGAGGCAAACACGCCGGCCGTTGAAGCAAAGAGCGCCGCCATGAGAATATCCACGCGGAATCCCACCATGGCCGACGCCAAAAGCGCCATGACCACCCCCGTGAGAATGCCGATCCGGGGGTTGACGAGCAAGGACATCAGCACCGCGGCCAGCGCCACGGGCATCAGGTAGGGCGTTCCAAAAGGCAGGCATAAAAGCAGCCGTGAGCCGATCAGCGTCGCAGCCAGAATCGTATGAATCAGGAGCACACCCTTGACCGAAGCCAGGATCCGGGGCTCGAAAAAAAGCATGTATAAAAATCCGAAAAGATAGGTCAAGAGGACCAGAAGCCCCACGGCCCCAAACCGCGAGAGCGCTTTCTTCGTCGCGATTTTTTTGGCGATCATGTCGACTCTCAGTTTATCCGCCGCCGTCACCAGCATGCCCCGCTGAACCACGAGTTCGTTTTTCTTGATGTGTTCTTCCAACGTGGCCACGGAATCCTGCGCGATCTTGCGGCGCTTCTGGATTTCATCGAGATCCAGCGAAGCGTTCGGCTGAATCACGGCCTCGAAAAGATCCAGAATCGCCTCTCTTTCGGCCTTGCCCCGAATAGGCATTTGCTGCTGCATCTGCCCGGCCGCTTCACGTGACTCTTCGGCCGCCACCAGCTTTTCGACCAGCACCTGCTTTTCGGGCTGATCGTCACTGCGCACGGATACGTTACTGCGGCCTTCTTTTCGGAGTTCTTCTTTCTGCGCGCGCGCGATTAATCCATCCTGCAGGGATTGCGTCAAAAGCAGTTCGAAATGTTTGCGCAGGTCATCGGGAGCGGGAAAAGCCAGAAGCGTTTTTAAAGCAGCATCGGGAATGAAAAAGGGCAGCTGGCTGAGCACCGGCCCCGGGTCCTGGCCGGCCGCCTGAGTAATCTTGGCACGCTCCAGCACACTTAGAAAAACATCCAGTTTCGCGCGGATTTCCTTATCTTTGTCACGCTGAATGCTAAAAACAACGGGCACCAGATCGGCCGCCTTTTGTTTCAACTCGGAGGTTTTCTCCGCATTCTCATACGTGACGGCCACGGGTGCGAACAGACTGCGCGGCGCGGGTTCTCCAAGCTGGAACTCGCCTTCCCCGATCCCGTTGGAACGTTCATACACGAGCACGCCTGTGGCCAGGAGCGCGGAAGCGAAAAAAATCGTGATCCGGAAAAGCCAGGCCCTGCGCTTGGCCTGTTTCAGACGCCGGGTTTCAAACCCCTCAGCTTTTGTGGTGTTCGTAGCGGTCATAAGCTTTGATGATCTCGCGCACCAGCGGGTGGCGGACCACATCGGTGTCGCGCAAGTTGACGAATTCGATGCCCTTGACGTGCGACAAAACTTCCTGGATCTCGACCAGTCCCGAGCGTTTGCCGGAGGGCAGATCGATTTGGGTCACATCGCCCGTGATCACACAGCGCGAGGACGCTCCCAACCGCGTGAGAAGCATTTTCATCTGAGCATGCGTGCAGTTTTGGGCTTCATCCAGAATGATAAAAGAGTCGTTCAGCGTGCGGCCGCGCATGTAGGCCAGCGGCGCCACTTCGATCACCGCGCGCTCCAGGTAACGCGTGGCTTCTTCAAACTCCATCATGTCGTAAAGCGCGTCATACAATGGACGCAGATACGGGTTGACCTTGGCCTGAAGATCGCCGGGCAAAAACCCGAGGCTCTCCCCCGCTTCCACGGCCGGGCGCGTCAAAACGATGCGCGACACCAGCTGGCGGCGTAAATGATCAATCGCCGCCGCCATCGCCAG
>JAHFHB010000019.1 GCA_023247135.1 Candidatus Omnitrophota bacterium | reverse complement strand
CAGGCAAGCGCCTCTACCCAAGGATTTAATCAAGTGGTTATCGGATCGTGATTTGACGCTGGTAGTGGAGGCGCCGGATCTTATGAGCGGCGGGGGCTTTGACGGCATGGATTTCGGGCCGTTATTAAACCCTGAAATTCTCGCGCGCGCCATTCCTGCCACACTTGTCACTGAGATTGCTTCTCCGCCGAAGGACGGATCCGCCTCTGGCGGAGTCCAAAAACTGCTCCTCGCAATGACGGATACTGGCGTTGGCGGCTTTGAAGGCACCGTCATCAACTCTCTGCCTGAATCGGAGGGTAGGGTCAAGCCTCTGTCCATACGCCTTACCCCCGTTGCCAGTCGTTCTGAGATGCGGGTTTCTTCTGTAGGGGCCGGTTCTAAACCGGCCCGTGGGATACCGGTTCAAAAAGGGCGGGTTATGAACCCGCCCCTACAAAACATTTCAGTGACAAGGGCCGAAATGCGCACTGCAGCCCCGGAATTTCAACCGTGGTTTGCTGCAGCGCTGTTTGTGGATCTTGGAGCGAACGCGGCCGCGTCGAACGCGCGTGCCAATTTCTTTCGCAATCTTGCAAACCTGATCAAGGCGCACAAACTGGCGCATGGCACCACGCTGCAAGAAATCGCCGATTATGTTTCGCCGCATTTACCCAAGGCGCATCCGGGCATGATCACGCACTGGCTCAATCGAAAAACTATTTCCAGAGAGAATGCGCTGCTGGCTGCGGAATTTTTACTCAAGAACACGTATCCCGGCGAGCAAAGCGTCAAGCTGTTGGCGCAGATTGCCGGAAATCCGGATTTCACGCCCGCGCAGCTTGTGGAAATGTTTCCGTTTGAGAGCGGTAAAAAAGCGCGAGGGGAGGACAAGAAAGCAGCGCCTGCGCGTGCACCGCCTAAAAAGCCCGCGTCATTACAGCGGACTCCTCGCAATGACGATGCTAGAGTGAGGATTTCGCCTGCTACGCTCGCGCTTTCACCGGAGCAGCTGCAAGCCATCACCGCGCCCACCGCAAAACTTTTGGCCCAGCGCGCCTTGCTTTTAGACAAGGCCGCGGGTGAAGCACGCCGTGAACTGATCCGCCAGATCAAGCAGCATTTCTTGCGCAATGCCGCGCGCATTGCCGCCATCAAATATCCCGGCCGCGGTCAAGCCGCGCAAATTTCTTATGCGGCGATTGTGGATGCTGTGGGTGCGAATGTCTGGACCGTGCAGTGGTGGCTGACGGGCAAGACGAGCAAGGCAACCGCTGTGCGCCCCACGATTTTGCGCGGCAACGCGGTTAAACTCGCGGACTTTTTACTGCGTGAAGAATTTCCCCAGGCCGTTGGGTATGAGCGATTGATCCAGTTGACCGGCATTCCTGATTTGACACGGCAGGAAGTCGAAACCATTTTCAAATCTAAAAATCCAAGAAAGAAGATTTCCGCTCGCTCTGAGCTTCGCCATGGCAAGACGCCGGCTGCATCGGCTGAATCAGATTCCTGGCTGACACAGCCCGACAAAGTGGATTGGAGCCAACGCAGTCCTTCTCAGATTCAATTCTTGGTCCGGCTTCTACTGCAAAGCGCGGGCACCACGCTTGAATCCCTGGTGGCCCAGGGCGCATCCGCGGCCGAGCGCTTGTTCCGGCAAACCGCCATTGCGCCGCTCAGCCACAACGCGCCTTACACGCTGGCCGCCCTTTTTAAACACTATGACGCCCTGCGCCGCAAAGAGGGCTCCTCACTTTCTACGCTCGAATTTTTGCTGAACAAAATCAAAATGAACTACAAGGGCCGGGAAGATGCGCTTCTGCGCCTGGAACTCGAGAAGCACATTCAAGGCAGTGACCGGCAGGTGTTTGAAAAAATCGCGGCGGAACTCAATCTGGATCTCTGGCTGAATCTTTTTAATAACGACCAGGGGCAGGCCGCGCTTTTTTATCTTTTGGCCAAGCGCCATCCAAAGTTCCCGCCCATGGCGCTTCTGGCGCTCATCAGCGAAAAATTCATGGATTTTGAGAAAACAGACACGGGCGCATTATTCACGCGCGAAACGCTGATGAGCGAAGGGATGGAAAAAGCCCTGGAGGAGTATTGGACGCTTCCGGCGAGCTCAAAATTTTCCGACGATGACCGCGCAGAAATCCAGGGCGTTGTTTTGCGCCAGATCATGACCCGCGTTTACAACGCGCTGCTGCAAGCGTCCCTGCGGCAGCCGCGTGCCAGCGGAGAGACGGCGGCAAAAGCGGCGCTGCGTTTGGCCGATCAGTGGTTTGCTGAAAGAGCCGGAGACAAGCGGCGGCCCGTGCCGGCCAATCTTCAGAAGATTTATCAAAATATCCGGGCGGAGTATGCGGCGATGGGCCAGGAAAATTATCAAAAGCACGTGCCCAAGGCCCAGGGGAATGGAAACGGCAGCGGAGTGCCGGCGACGGAGCTGCTTTTGCATCAAGTCGCAGGTGTTTATTTTGCGCGCCATCAAAATAACGGGCGCGTGATCCTCGGCGATGACATGGGCGTGGGCAAATCAGTGCAGTCTTTGATCGCGGCGCAGGATGCGGGGGCCAAGCGCATCCTGATTTTTGCGCCCAACACTCTTTTGCCCAATTGGGAAAATGAAATCAGGAAATGGGTGGGCCCTGATGCTTCGATTGAAACGATCGGTAAGAGAGGGACGAATCGTTTAAGCCGCCTGCGGCAGGCCAAGGCGAACGGAACGCGGTTTATTCTGATCAGCCATGAAGCGCTCGGCGGCCGTGCGAGCGGCCCGGCCCTGGTGGATTCTCTCAATCAATGGAACTCGGATTTTATCATCACAGATGAAGCGCACCGGTTTAGAAATATCAAAAGTAAAAGATCGATCCAGTTTGAGCGCCTTCAAAAACAGAAGGCCGCGGCGGTGTATTTGTCGGGTACCAGCGTGGTCAATGGCGCCGGCGATCTTTTTGTGGCGCTGCATGCCGTGGATCCTGTGCGCTTTCCCGATTTTGACACGTTTGTCCGCGGTATTCAGGAAGACCCAGTTTCTTTGGCGCATCTCAACATCGAATTGAACCAAAAATATTTTCTGCGCCGCACGCTGGAGCAGGTGATGGGCAGCCTGCCTAAAAAACATCCGCTCGAAATTATTCCGGTGGCGCTGGATGAGGCCCAAAAAGCGGCGCTGGAAGCCGAGCAGGCCAGCCGTCGCGCTCGTTTGGGGACGAAGGGCGGCGGTTGGGCGCATTTTGAAAGACAGCGGCAGATCTTGCTTGATTTGGAACTCCTGGCGGATTCCGGGCTTGAACATAAAGATCCGCCCAAGTATCGCGCCGCACTGGAAAAAGTCAAAGCCATCCTGGCCAGCGGGGACGGCGAACGCGTGGTGATTTTCAGCCGCTACCGCCGAGTGGTCCGGCGTCTCACAGATATTTTGACCCGGGAGCTGGGCGCAGAGGCGGTGGCACATTTAGACAGTACGGAGCATCAGGACATCGACAAGCGCAATACCGTGATTTCAGATTTCAATAAGGACCTCAGGCGTAAAGTGCTGCTGACAACCATGGACATGGGTTCGGAGGGCTATACCTTCAAAGCCAATCACGCCATTTTTACCGACCTGCCTTACACGCCGGCCCGGCTCAATCAAGCCATCGGCCGGCTCTATCGTTACGGGCAGGAAAAGGAAGTGCACGCCTACGCCTTGCTTGTGCCGGATAGCGTGGATGAAGACACTCTTGAAATCATCAGGCACAAAGAAAATTTATTCGACCAGATCGTGCGCGGCAAAATCAATATTGAACATGTGAACCATATCATCCAGCAGCTTGAGGAACGCGAAGCCCGCCGCACCAAACGCCAAACTAGAACGCAGGAAGTGCGGCGCTGGCTCTCTGACATTTATGCGCTGCTGAACCAGGGTAAAAATGCTGAGGCTCAGGCGCTCTGGGACGAAGGCATGAAGCGCTATGCCTCCGTGATCCAGCATGTGGCCGCGACGCCTATGGCGGAAGCGCTTTACGGCTACCTTTTACAGTTACAGGAAGCGGGACGCCTTGATCTCAACCGCGCGGCCGGAGATGCGAAGACGCCGCGCTGGGCTTTTCTGGCTTCGGGGCCGTCGGTCGATTTGCGCGTTCTCGAGCGCATGGAAAATATTTTTAAGCGCCACGGTGTCCCGGTGAGGCGATTCGATTACACCGAACTCGACAGTTCGGCCGAAGCTCGCAATCTGGGCCGCGCCTGGCAGCTGGAGCACCAGTTTCCGGCCGCGCCGTCAACCCAGTGGGGTTACGATCTTTATGAAGACCCGCTGCCGCAAAATCATTTTGACCTGGTGGTGTCTTCCGAAATTGCCAAGCCGGCCAGCCGCGTTTTAAACAAGCAGGGCGTGAGCATGAAGAATTGGGCGCTGGTGCAGGCCGTGCAGTCCGTGGCCGAAGGCGGGCTCATTTTAATTTGTGATCATAACGGAGTATTTACCGACAAAGCCAAAGCCTTTCTAAGCAATCCAAAAACTTTCGACCTGGAAATTTTAAATGATCAGGTTTCACTCAAGCAGATTGCCGGCCTGGACCCGCTCACCCAGCAGATGGTCGAAAATTCCACGTTTATCTTGGCACGTAAAAAAACACACAAGGTTTTCACCGTCGCAGAAATGCGCAAGCTGCCTGCCAACGGTCTGGAACTGCAGCGGGACATCCGGCCGTGGAGCAAGCTGGCGCGCCGCAGTCCGCACGCCGACGCGCAAACGGAAATATCGAGCGCTGACCGGGCGACTGTCACGGACATGATTGAGGTCAGCGGCAGCGGCGTGGTGGGACTAACGGAGCGGATTTTGAACCGGCGCCGCCAAACTTTGGCGGATCAGGCACTGGCAAAATTGAAAACGGAATTTTTGGAGCTGCTTGAGAAAAAGCACTCGCCTTCCCTGGAGCAGGCATTGCATGAAAAAGCGCGCGAAATTTTGGCCCAAAACCCCGGCGCCGCTTATCTGGCCGTTTTGATCAGCCGCCTGGAGCAGTACCAGACTCACCGCCAGAGAGACTTGCAAAGCTTGATCGTCATGTTTAGGGATTTCATGCAGGCTCCGCCGCTTGTCGCCAAACACGGCGCGCTTGCTAAAACGGTTCGGAAGCCAACGCCGGAGGCATCATCCGAAACGGCTGAGCGGGGGAAACCGCTGCCGCAAAATCTGATTCAGGACGGGGGCCTGCTGGAGACGTTTGCCCAAAAAGGTTTTGAGTTCCGCAAAAGTCCACAACCTGTTCTGGCGGGTCTGGCGTTGAGCGGCAAAACTTTTTGGGTAGATCCCGAACTCGTCAGCGCTAAAAAGTTTTCCCTGGATGAGCGCCGCCAGCTTCTTGAACTGCTGGTGTTTTTGCACGGAGATGCGCTTGATCCCAAAAAGGGCGCGGCGGCGCTTCTGATCGGCTTGCGGCAATTCCGCAAGGCCCTGAGTGCAGACGGCATTTTAAGCGCGCTTGAAAAACTGGATCCGCTTAGAACCAATTTGTTTTATCTTTTCTTTGAAAGCGAAAGCCTGCCGCCGGTGAAAACGCTGGATTCGCTGTTTCTCTCGGATTCTGCCGCGCGGCCGGAGCAAGTCATTCAGGCCTTCCAAAGCCTTGTTCCCTTTTTACTCAAACACCGCAGTTCTTCTTTGTTGCCGCCGGCCGTTCCCGATGCCGGAGCCGCGGCTCTGATTTTGCAGGAAGCTGAAAAAATGGTTTATGCCGAAGCGGCTGAAACCAAACCGGCGAAAGTGGGAGACGATTGGGTTGCGATCATGCGTTTTCTCACCCAGCTTGGCATTTATCTAGACACAGAGCCGGACCATTTTGGAAGGTTGCTGCGTGCCAAAGTGCTTTACGATCCAGCCCTGCGCCGTGAGGCAGCGCTCGTCATTGCGAGCACCGGCGCCCATGCGCCGGTACCGCAAAGCGACGCGCAAAGAAGCGCCGTCATTGCGAGGAGCCCCGTAGGGGCGACGCGGCAATCTCAAAGAACTGAGATTGCTTCGTCGCAAAAATCGCTCCTCGCAATGACGAATGAAGGACTGGCCGAAGATGTTGCAGGACGCATCTTGGCGGCGCTGGCGCCGGACTATTTCAGGCAGATTGCCGCCGGGAAAGAAATCCATCCGGCAGATTTGGAAAGCGAGCTGGTCAAAGAAGCGCAGATTTATGAGTTTACCCAAAGTGACCTTAGACGGTATGCCTGGCAGGTTGGCGCGGGTGTGAAAGAAGGCTTGCCGCAAGCCTGGACTGCGGGCATGGACGCGTCGCGGCTGGCCGCAGCACTTTCCAGGGAACAGCCGCGAACCAGACTGCATCCTGAAATCAAGGCGCGCTTAGAGGATGAATTTTTAACGTTCGAGGGCCGCCAGCTTGGCAAGACGGGGGACTTGGGCCGCTTCCAGGTGGTGGATGCCAAAGACAGCGGCAGATTTTTAGCGTCTTCTATCGATCTGGCCTTGCAGATGACCATCATGGAAATGCGCAACACTTTACCGCTTGGCAGAGCACTGCGTGCCTTGCACGTCAACACCATAAAAGATTTCAGGCGCATTGCGGCGGCTGATTTACGCAAACAACCCGGCGTGGGGGATCGCACGGTTACGGATCTGCGGGCAAAACTGGCTTTGTACGGAGTGGCTTTCAAGGGCGAACAGGACACACTGCCCAAGGATGCCGCTTTTCGGCGTATTCCATCCATGCCGGCGCGCGAAGGCCCGGGCCGTGTTTTGATCGTCATGACACTGCCCGACGGCGAAGAGCGCGTGGTGGCCGGGCTTGGTAATCAGTTTTATCCCGGCGATCTGGAAGGCCAGTGGGAGGTGGATTGGGATGCGGTGCCAAACGGCGAGCAGCTCAAGCGGCTTGAGGAAAGTGAGCCGGCCATCATGAAAGAGGAGCCGCCGGCTGCTGCTGAGCCTGGGAGCGAGCTCGAACCCTTTCTCGCCGCCCTTCGCATCCCACAAGACAGCGCGCCGGATACATTCGGTCTGATGCTGCGCGCCCGCGTTCTGCCGGAGGAGAAGATTCGCGATGAAGCTGCAGCCCTGTTGTCCAAAGTTCTGGCGAATCCCACGGCTTCGGAAACCTCCAGGCAGCTTGCCGGGCGCATGCTGGCCGCATTAGCTCCGGATTCTTTCGAAGCGCTGCAAGAAGCGGCTTCCGCGCAAAATATTCAAGCGGAGACTTTATCCAGGGCGTTCAACTTAGAGGCTTTAATTCACGCGGCGACATTGCAGTACCTGACCCGCAGCATCGGAGACGAGAAGGAATGGGCCTTGGGGGAAATGCATGCGGCCGCGGAAAACAGTTTGGGTATTGCGGGTGTGGCGGCCGCGCTTTCGCGTCTGGGCAAAGACGTGGGGCTGGTTCTGCCGGAATTCGATGAAGCGCTACGCGATGATTTTCTGAAAAGGCAGGGCAAGCGGTTCGCCAAAACACTTGATCCAAAAACACTGCATGTGGAATTTTCCCTTAAAGAACCGGCCGACCGGCGCCTGCGCTCGGTCTGGTCTTTATACTGGAGCAGCCGTGCGCGCAGTGCGATTGCGAGGCTGGGTATTCAAACGCGGGGTGAATTGGCTCAGCACAGCGCGCAGGATCTGCGGGCTTTGCCGAAATTCGGAGTCAGGACTCTGCAGGAAATCCGCAAGGAACTCGGCGATGTCGGGCTGGCCTTGAGAGGCGAAACCGTGGATTTAGCCAGCAAGGTGGGGCTCAGAAAGATTAACGACAGGGAATTTTCGTGGGAGCTGCGCGATTATCACGCATTCGGAGAATTGAAAATCAAAACTTTGGGCGAATTGCTGGCGAAAACAGCCGACGAGCTGCAGGCGGCCAAAGGCTTTGGAATCACGAGTCTGACCGCAGTGCGCCGGAAACTTGCGGAAAAAGGATTTACGCTGAGAGGCGAACGCCTGGGTGACGAAATTTCAGAGATGCGTGCCCATTCAGTTTGGGAAACGGAATGGCCCACGCGCTTTGCAAACCTCATGAAAGCCGCGGGTATTCAAACCCTGGGCGAGTTGAGTGACCGTGTGATCGAATTAAGTTTAACGCAGGCAGGTTTTGGCCTTGAGACCTTCAAGTACGTTCGTGAAAAATTGATGGGGTATGGTCTCACGATGAAAGCGGGCGATGCGCCGCCGCTGGAAAAGCCCGATTGGCCCAAACTGCAAATGGTACAGACCTTGCCGGACGGTAAAAAAAGGGTGATTGCGGAACTGGGCAATCAGTTTTATCCGGGTAATCTTGAAGGCCAGTGGAAGGTGGATGTGGCACAGACACCGGCGATAGCCGTGCCTGTTTTTTCACTGCCGCCGGGACGGCTTGCAGTGGCAGATCCCGTACAGTCAGGCAGTACACTGGAGGTTGATCTGGCGACCTGGAACAACAGTGGGCTTTTACTGGTGCACACTGCGCCTGTTGGCGAGAGCATCGTTTTGGCCAACGACCCCGCGAATGCATCCGTGATTTATGCCTTGCGGGCCAGTTACGATTTCAGGGGCCGCCGCTACGCCATCACACCGGAAGATATTGCCAAGGGCGTCAAGCATACTTTTGACCTTAACGATCCGACGGGCCTCATGACGTTTGTCGGAGAGCATTTTACGTCGTTTAAAGTGACGAAGGATGGCAAACTGCATATAAAAACCCAGCATAAAGATGAGACATTGAAACTCAGCGCTGCAGAATTCACCGCCGATCAGCTTTGGGCGGCGAGCCCGGCCCCTGCAACCGGAAGAGAGGCTTCAATTCAGGGAAAGATTTTTCCCGGTGGGCCCATCGATGTCACGCGTTTCCTGGCAAAGCGCAGGCTTGCACCCGCGCTGCGAATTCCGCGCTTTAATCCGGGCCGCGGAGTGCTGGTTCAATCCACGCCCAAAGTGACCGGTAACTCCCATGACCTGGACGATTTTCAGAGCCGGCCCTGGACGCCGCAGTTTTACGCGGAGTGGACCGCGGAAGGCGCCATTAAAATTTATGCGGCGCCGGTCGGCGTGGCAGCTGCCGCTCCGAACCTGATTTTAACCCGGCAGAAACCGGAAGCGATTTATCCCGGCGGCAAGCTCAGCCTGCAGCAAAGCGGGGGTTTGCGCTGGGATTTGACGGGTGATATGCAAGAACAGCGCAGTGATGCGGCTTTCGCCGCAGGGAGCAGCGCCGAACAGGATTTTTCCGCTCTGCGCAAAGAGTACGATGACGGCTATCCCGCGCCCAATACCAATGGCATTGGCATGACTCCAGATTGGCTTTACGAGGTTTTGATTAGAAAAGAGGGGGCGGCTAGCCGGCCGATCCTGGTTTCGGGATTTAAAGATTCTACGCTGGAGCACGGCGTGCTTTTAGCGCGCAATCCTCACGATGAAAATGAATTTCTGATTTTCAAGATGAATGCCCAGGGTGTACCCGAAACGGAAACCCCGTTCAGCCGGGTGTACCGGAAAGGGCGCACGGTTCAGGTAGGAGAATTGCGCGTCAGTTTTCACCGCTACCAATCCACCGGCGAACAGATTTGGTTTTCGCGGCTCGATGGAAAGGCCGGTAGTTGGTCTCGCTACGCCTTCCGGTACGTAGAACCGGTTCAAGTGGAGCGGCCCGTGGTGTATGCAAAAGTCAAAGGGCGCCCGGTCAAGCGCTTCACGGTCAAGCGTTTTACGGTCCGGCGCGCGACTCCTGGGGGAGCGTTGGTGAGTGCACGGTCAGAAATGCGTACTGCCCCCACCCTGCCCTCCCCCGTAAACAGGGGAGGGGAAGAAAACTCTTCTAGTTCACTAAACGGGGAAGGGGAAGAAAGTTTTCCCCTCTCCCGCGAAGCGGGGGAGGGCAGGGAGGGGGAGCGAGCACAAGCGCGGATTCTGAAAGCGGTGCAGGCGTGGCTGGTGAGCGGCAATGTCGGTTTTCACAATGTGCCGGAAGCCACTGCGCTGCGCTTGATTGCGCCGGATTCGCGCACGGCCGCCATTGAGGAATTGATCAAGGCTCAAGTGCAAACACAGCAATTAAGCAAGAGACAAAGAGAGCGCCGCGACTTGTTGTCGAAGGCTTTGGCCGGCGTAATTGATCAGGCGGCCGAGGAGCCTGTCTTCTCGCAGAAGGTCCGAAGGTTTTTAGCCCCGACGCCTGTTACAGCGGTTGCGAAATGGGCAAAATTTTTTGCGGAGGCGCATCAAGAGCGGATGACGAGCGGTTCAAGCGACTACCCGTTTCCTATCGCCGCTCTGTCTGACTACGGAGATGTTTTTGCAGGACTAAGCCGAGTCAAGCCGGATGAGCGCGGCCTGCTCTACATTGCGGGATTCAGCCAGAGCGCGCAGTCTGAGAAGAATGGATTTCGCATGAGCACTTTCGGTAGTCCACAGGACCTGGTCGAAACGCGGCTTCTGCGCATCAAGGGCCGGTCTCTGCCGCTCTATGCAGGCATGGGCACTTTCGAAACGCAGGCGGATGCATTGATTCCGTTTGTGGGCAGTTTTTACCGCCAGGACGGTACTGAAATTTCACCCGAACAGCTCCGCGCGGCCGGTCTGGAGTGGGCGCAGGATTCGCATGGCCAGGATTTGCGTTTTCCGGTTTTTGCTTCGACCATTGGCCCTTCGAGGGTGGCGATGGTGCCTTTACCTACGCCGCGTCTCATCGTGATTGTGGGCGAAAATGAGTATCGTCTTCTAAGGACCAAAGAGGAATTCGAAAGCTTTATCACCGAAAGATTTGGCAATGAACCCTTCGCGCAAATTCGACAAAAAGCGGATCAGTTTGTCAGCGAGGTGATGGCGAAGCAACAAAGCGTGTCGGAATCTGGGCGTGAGGATGTGCGTAAACTGGCTTATCTTTCTGAAATGATCAGATTTCTTAAAGGCCAGAATTTTAAACACGCTATGCCGATTGTGGCGCTGCGTTACAAAGGCATTGGCACGCATTACACCTTTCAGCCCGTGGAGACGCGCGAATTTGCCAAGGGGCATGACGCTGCTGTGAGAGAGGTGCCGCACGAAGAACACATGCTGCGTGTACCCCAGGGGTATACGTTTGTGGCCGATCAGCGGCTCGAAAACAAACAAGGTATTTTTCTTTTTCCTCATCAACCCGGCGGCGTCACTGCGATGGGCGCGGAAAGTCCCGTGGCCGCGCAGGCTGTGCAAAACGACCGGACTTTATTGGCCCATGGCGCCGTGCTTTCAACGATCAATCTTGCAGCCGTGGAAATTGTCAGCGCGCAAACCTTGCAGCAATGGGGCGCCGCAGCCGGTGTGGCGCCTCTTTACGCGGTGCTGCAGGTGGTGACGGATGACACGCGCAACCTTCTTGAGGTTTCGAACGTATTCGAGATCTACCTGAAGAATGAAATCGACAAGGATTTAGCCAAAGCCCGGCAGCAGTATCTCGAAAATTTCACGGTATTTTTGGGTGAGAATGTTGCGGCGGTCATCGATTCCAATCTTACGTTGAGGGCGAACGATGTGTCGGTCCTGGACGAAAACGGCTTTGCCCGCAACCTCAGCCCGCTGGGCAATTTGCGCGATACCGGCGAATTTTTTCAAATCAAACGGCCGCAGGAATCCATGCGAATGATCATCGCGATGCTGCACACAGGTTTTTTTGTAGCGAAACTTACCGGACTTTCACCCAAGGCCTGGGTGAATAGCCGTCATTTTGATCAGTTGATCAAGGCGTTCATAGAGGCTTTTCAAGGGGACAAGCGTTTGCAGGAGCGGGCCATGCATGCGGTTCAGGCCGCGAAGAAAAATTTAGCGGAAAACAACGGCAAGCACGTGGTAGACAAAATGCATTTTATAGCCACGGTGGCGCGCGCGCTTTTTGAATATTGGACTGCGGTCAAAGGCGTGCAGGAGACCGGGGCGCCTGACAGCACCTTTTTGAAATATATCGACGGAGATCCCGTGCTCAAGGCATTGCAGTTGACCGCAGTGCCGTTGTCTTCCCCTGACCTATCCCTCCCCCGTGACACGGGGGAGGGCAGGGTGGGGGGGCGAACTTCTACCGCGGAGTCTCGCTCCGAGATGCGCACCAAGAAGAAAGCGGTGAACAAAAAATCAGCGGCGCCCAAAAAGAAAACCACTGTGAAAAAAACGGCCAGTGCTACTCCCGCGGTACCTGCCTCCGAACGTGTTGCCGCCCCTTTGCCAACTGCCGTACCAGCAGAAGATCCCGTGATCGATTATATTCGTAAAAGAAAATATGTGGCGTATTCGGATCTCAAAGAATTGATCGAACGCGTTTATCCGATAGAGGGATACGGCTACAAGATCTATCCCACAGAGACAGAACTCCAGCCGGGCCAATGGATGCTTGACCTTGAAAATAAAAGCGCTCGGTTCCATGACATGTATGTATTGCTTGAATCAATTTCAGTTTATGTAAAACCAATGGCTGGCGAATCAGACCTTGCGGATGAGAACACCGGCAAGCTCAAAATCCTGCGTGACAATCTCCAGGCTCTTTTACCCGCGTATGCCGTGGAATTATTCGACGAAGTGGAGGATCATGGCAGTTATCGCCTGCAATTGACCTGGCGTATTCAAAAAGGCGAGTTCCATAAAGCCACGCAGATTCCGACAAAGCTCACTTATCATTCTCTGGAGACCTCCGACTGGATTTTGACTTTGGATCAACCCGGTCTTCTGGAAAGTAACCCGTCGGAGCTTCTTTACACCGTAGAAACTCCCCGCGGAACGCCTCTTGGAAGTGTCCGTTTGGGTTTAAGGACAGGAAAGGGAAAGGGGCCCCGGCCGGTTTCATGGATAACTTATTCAGGAACCCTTAAAGATAAGCTTGCCGAGGCAGAAACCCAAAGAGGCAAGGTGCAGCTTTCCCGTAACACGATGCAGGCCGTGGAATTGGATGCGTTTTTGCAGGCGGCCATCAAAGAAGAACGCTGGGCATTAAAAATGCCGGGTGTTGAGCATGCGGATGTGTTGAATGTTCTGCTGGAGCCCGCCGAGAATCCCCGGTCAGAAATGCGAACCGTAATTTCCCTCTCCCGCAAAGCGGGGGAGGGCAGGGTGGGGGAGCGAGCGGCTACTGCTGTACTCCATCAAATTTTTGATAACGCGGCAGAGACGCAAAAGCTGCGTGCGGAAGCGGTTGAGTTTGTTGAAGCGCATGGGCTGGGTACCGCAGGTTTTTCAGAGCCTTTGCAGCAAACGGCGCAGACGGCAGACGGATTTTACGAAAATGCTGAAGTTCTTGCGCTAAAACTCGATGTCAGCGTGCTTGAGGCTTACGGCCGCTTGATTCGCGAGCTGGCGGGAGTCCGGCGGGGCGATACGGAGAAACTTGCGAAAGTGCTGGCCATTGTTCAAAAAAATATGGGCCGCGATGCGCGTGCGCTTGAGGGCAATGCCGAAATCAATTATCAATTCGTAGATCTGATTTCTGCGGCAGATCTGGATGTTCAGGACACGGCGCTGGGCCTGGCCTTGCTTGCTGCGCTGCGGCCGGCCGGTGATTTGACCCGTATTTATCTTCAGGGAGAATCCTCCGCGGTGGAAGGCGAAAAGGCCGCTTTGGCTGCGGAGTTCAACCGTTTGGTAAACTTATTTGGAATCTCAGGCCGGGCGAATCAACTTGTGCTGGTGAACGCATCCGGTTGGAAATCAGGAGTGCTTGAGGCGGATATTCTGCAAAACCTCAGCGGAAAAAATAAAGCACTCACTGCGGCGGTGCTTGCGGCGCGGCAGGAGTTTCTTGAATCGCTGCCGGTGATGAGGAACGCGCGTCGAATGAACCGCGGGCAGGTGGCGCCGTACTTTGCGCGGCTTTTAACACCGGGATTGCTCGCGCAGGACGTGTCGGAGAAAACGCTCCAGATCATTCAAATGCAGGAGGCGCTGGAGCGGCTGGGGTTAGGCGCGGATTTCAGCGCGCGTCTTGGAGCCATGCTGGCTGAGCTGAAGGCCATGGCCGCTTCCGCGTAATGGAAAACGACAGGGCGGGTTGTGAATCCGCCCCTACAAAAGAAAGACT